>DASQNW010000155.1:0-4397 GCA_035644775.1 Chitinophagaceae bacterium
TTCATGGAACTGGCCATTCTCCCGAAAGGATATGGAAGTGTATGGACAATCAGGAATTATTGTAGCTAAAGACAGGAGTTCGATAAGCTACAGGTTTAATGAAAAAAATAACGATTCATTAATGAAAATTCCGGAAAGGAAAGCTCCATATGATGATCCTTTTTCTTTTTTTAAAGCTGTCGTTAGAAAGAACATCACGATAAGCGATAACGACCTCTCTGCTCTTCCACTAAACATGATTGTTATGGAAATTTTAGAGGCTGCAAAAAAATCAGCACTAGAGGGTAAAACTGTTTATTTAAAGATTTTGCAATAGACTACCCTATTGCATGTGATGCTGCTAACTAACGCAATTTTCTATAGCATTGTAAGGTTTCCTTTACTTCAAAAACCCATGAAAAAGCCAGGTTGAACACCTGGCTAAAATATGCAATCACAGAGAGTTGAAACCATTATTCCTTTAAATCAACAGCGATACCTTTTAGTTCATTCAACTCATTCAAATCATTTTCAAAGCCTTCTTTTTTCCTGTTTTTAAAAGCGCCTGCTTTAAATGCAACGAAGTAAATAACCAAAGTTATTATGATGCTCCCCGCTGTTTCGGTAAGGGCCTGCCAGAGGTCTTTATTTTCAAGCTTCTTTGGTAAAAAAGAAAAAGCAGTCAACAGGCCAGCAGATAAAATGATCCGGCCAAACCAGGTTTCTATTTTCTTATTTTTTTCATACTCGTAAAGTGTTTTGGTCAGGAAGTTTTCGAGGCTCATGTTATTGATATCTACATTAAAACTTTGAAAGCTTTTAATGAGCGCCACAATGGCCATGAGAACACCAATGGCAAGCAGGCCATAAGGGATGTATTGCGCAGTGTACTTAAAATCGAATGGGTTGCCCCAAAAAATAGCTGCAATTAGTACCAGGTTCAATATCATTAACACCATATACATTGTATTCTCACGCCTGATCTTAGACACTCTTGATCTTGATCTTTCTTTAAGCATACTTTGTATGAGCTTTTCATTCAGCTTGTCTGTGGTTGCCAGCTTTTGATTAACGCGTATCCATTCTGTTTTTATTTCATTAATATTCATAACCTGTTTTTATAAGTTTGGTGAGTTTGTTTTTTATTCTGCTTAGGCGTACGCCTACATTGCTGATGGAGATACCGATAACTTCGCTTATTTCTTCATAGCTTTTTTCATCCAGGTAAAGCATGATGACGGCCTTTTCTATTTCGGTAAGTTTATCAATTGCCTCGTGTAATGCACTCCGCTTCTCTTCTCCCGTTGTCTCATACATATCCGGAATCTCAAATTTTAACGAACTCAATCCTTCACCATCCGGCTGCCTCAAGCTCTTTCTGAAATTTGATATGGCAGTATTAAGCGATACTCTATATATCCAGGTGCTATGACCAGCCTGCTTTTTGAAGCCAGGGAAGGATTTCCAAAGCTGCAACACTACTTCCTGGAAAAGGTCTTTGCGTTGCTCAGGATCGCGGCAATACAAGTTGCACACTTTGTAAATGAGTGCCCTGTTTTGGTTGACTATTTCAATAAATTCTTGTTCGTTCAAAGTGCATGATTTATTTCATTAGTCGGCATTTGAATGAATTTCTTACATTCTTGGCAATTTATTCTTCAACAATATGGAAGCTTCCACGATATAATTGCTGATAATATTAGGAGCAAACACATTAGTGGCGTTAAAGAGAGCCCATAAAAAAGCCGGACTGATGAAAAGTCCGGCTCTATGCGTTTAGCGTGAGGGTTGTGCATTTCACTTATCAATACCTGTAATGCTCCGGCTTGAACGGCCCTTCTTGCGGAATGCCGAGGTAAGACGCTTGTTCTTCGCTCAGTTCATCGAGCTCCACGCCGATTTTCGAAAGGTGCAGGCGTGCAACCTTTTCATCGAGGTGCTTGGGCAGAACATACACTTTGTGCTCGTAGCTGTCGGCATTGGTCCAAAGTTCAATTTGCGCCAGCGTTTGGTTGGTAAATGAATTACTCATTACAAAGCTTGGGTGGCCGGTAGCACAACCAAGGTTTACCAGGCGGCCTTCAGCCAGCAGAATGATGTCTTTTCCTTCCACATTGTAAATATCTACCTGTGGCTTTACGGTATCTTTTGTATTACCGTAATTATCATTCAACCAGGCAACGTCAATCTCGATATCGAAGTGCCCGATGTTGCAAACGATGGCCTTGTCTTTCATGCTGCGAAAATGCCTTTCCGTGATCAGGTCGCGGCAACCGGAAGCAGTAACAATGATGTCGGCTTCTTTCACTGCATCAACCATTTTCTTTACTTCAAAGCCATCCATAGCAGCCTGCAAAGCACAGATAGGATCGATCTCTGTTACAATCACGCGGCAGCCGGCACCTGCCAATGATGCAGCAGAACCTTTGCCCACATCGCCATAGCCACCCACAACAGCAACTTTGCCGGCAAGCATTACATCCGTAGCACGGCGAATGGCATCAACCAAACTCTCTTTACAGCCATACTTGTTATCGAATTTTGATTTGGTTACCGAGTCGTTTACATTGATGGCGGGAACAGGCAATGTGCCTTTTGCCATTCTTTCATACAGGCGGTGTACACCTGTTGTAGTTTCTTCTGAAATCCCTTTTACGTGCTGTACCAGCTCAGGATATTTATCTAATACAATGTTGGTAAGGTCGCCGCCATCATCAAGGATCATATTCAGCGGACGCTCAGGTGAACCAAAGAACAATGTTTGTTCTATACACCAATCAGCTTCTTCGATAGTCTGACCTTTCCATGCATACACGCCTATGCCTGCAGCAGCAATAGCCGCAGCAGCATGATCTTGCGTAGAGAAGATGTTGCAGGAACTCCATTTTACTTCGGCACCCAAAGCAATCAATGTTTCGATCAAAACCGCAGTTTGAATGGTCATGTGCAGGCAACCAGCTATGCGGGCACCTTTCAATGGTTGGCTGGCACCATACTCAGCACGGAGCGCCATAAGCCCGGGCATTTCAGCTTCGGCAAGCCTGATTTCTTTGCGGCCCCACTCGGCGAGGCTAATATCTTTTACCTTGTTTGGCAGTTTAAAATCGATGTTCGATTTTGTAATCACAGACATTGTGTAGTGTTTAATTTTTTTGATTAATGAACACATCCGCTAAGTGCTTGATGTGCAGGGCAAAGGTAATTTTTTAGAATAAACATCTACTCTTGTACCACCAAAATAGAATAAACGGTAGCTTTATGCTCCAATATCGGAACAAAATAATTTTTACTGATGTCTAAAGCATCAAAAAAAGAAGAAACTACTTCATTAGATACCAAAGACCTGGAAATCCTGAAACTGCTGCAGCAAAATGCCAGATCAACAGTAAAGGAGATTGCAGAAAAAATACACCTTAGCACAACGCCTGTACATGAACGTATTAAACGAATGGAAGAAACAGGAGTAATCAGGCAGTACGCCACTCTCGTTGATGGAGCTAAAGTGAAGAAAGGGCTTATGGTGATCTGCTATGTGTCGCTAAAAGAACATAGCAAAAATGCAGGACTGAAATTCATAAAAGCGATACAGGAGATGAATGAGGTAGTTGAATGCTATAACATCTCTGGCGAATTCGATTTCATGTTGAAGGTAGTTGCAGAAAACATGGATGCTTACTACAATTTTCATGTAAACAAGTTGAGCCAGGTTGAGAATATGGGCCACCTGCAAAGCGTGTTTGTAATGGGTGTGATCAAGCAAACGCATCAACTGGTATACTGAAGAAGAGATAAAGACCTACTCCTTTCTTGCAGGGACAAAAGAAAAGAAATGTATCAGCAGGAAACGCCCTGGTGCAGCCAAGGAGCTATTCTTCAATAGATTTGCCTTCCAACCTTACCACATGATGAGATTAGCTTTACTGATTGGTTTGTTGATAGGAAACCTGCAGACGCAGGCGCAAACGTTTGGCGGCTTCAAACCTTCCACACGCTGGCAGCAAATTGACACCGATACGGCTCGGATCATTTTTAATAAACCTTCACAAGAGCAGGCGCAACGAATAGCTGCAATCGTGCACCGGATGGCGGCAGAACATCCAACCTCTATCGGAAACGAACTTGCGAAAATCAATATTGTTTTGCACGCCAACACCACCATATCGAACGGCTATGTGGCACTTGCACCTTTTCGTAGCGAATACTACCTCATACCGGCAACAAACATTTTTGAGCTTGGAAATATTCCCTGGTTTGAACACCTGGCCATACATGAATACCGCCATGTGCAACAGTTCAACAATTTCAACCGAGGACTAACCAGGGCGTTCAATGCAGTTCTGGGCCAGGAAGGAAGAGCATTAGCCAATGCAGCTGCAATCCCCAACTGGTTTTTTGAAGGAGATGCCGTGCACTCAGAA
>DASQNW010000156.1:0-7051 GCA_035644775.1 Chitinophagaceae bacterium
ACTTCAATTTAGAAAGGTGTACACAGTACCACTCATCATTATAGTTTATATAATTGCTAAAGTGGTATCATTCGTCACGACAAAGACATAAAGAGATACATTGATGTTGGGGCATCATCTGAATTCGACTGTGTAGGAAGATATACTACAATACGAGATAGTAGCAATTACGCAGCAGGAGTACTTATTTCTTCAAATTGGGTTTTGACGGCTTCTCACTTTGTAGAAGACTCTTCTTTGTGGAAATTCAAAAACCATTTTTACAGAACCAAAAGAATTGTAAAACACCCTAAACTAGTATCTGGTTCTTCTGAATTACAGTGGACTGGTTGGGATCTTGCATTGATAGAACTTGAAAGCCCTGTTATTGATGTTATTCCTGCAAATAGGTACCGTGGTTCTGGTGAAAATGGGCAGGTGATTTCAAAGATCGGATATGGTTTTGTTGGAAATGGCAAATTAGGCATGGCTGCCCCAAGATTTCAGCAACGGCTAGGAGGAAAAAACGTGATTGATGCGATAGGCGGCAATTTTGAAGGCAGAGAGTTCACAACTGATGTAATGGTTTGTGACTTTGATAGTCCAGAAACAGATACGCTTAACCGTTTCGGTTCAGCAAAGCCGCTGGATCTGGAGATAGGGGGTTCTAAAGGGGATAGCGGAGGTGGGATTTTTATGAATAATAATGGTCGTCAAGAACTTGTTGGAATAGTGTCCGGAGCTCTAAATCGGCAAATCAAATATGGCTCTGTTATGGCCTTAGCCAGAGTATCAAGAGCAAATCACTGGATAGACACTATTACTCGAAAGAGAAAATAGGTAGGTTGAACAAGAGCTTTTAAGCCAAGGTAAGTCATCTGTTCATGTCTGCAGTGGCACCCATAGCGGCCATGATGCCTATGCCGATCTCAATTGAAGATTCATCGATGTTGAAAACGGGAGTGTGTACGCCGGCGGTGATTCCTCTTGCTTTATTTGCTGTTCCTAGTCGGAAAAAGCAACCGGGTATTTGCTGAGAGTAGTAACCAAAGTCTTCTGCGCCCATACGCATTTCTGTTTCACCCACTCTATCTGCTCCCATAAATTCTTCGGCAATTTTTTTTGCTTTCAGATGAAGTGCTTCGTTGTTGTATACACAGGGGTAGCCAACATCAATATGAACGTCGGCGTCTGCACCCATGGCACTAACAAGTTCCTTAGTTTGTTTTTTGATAAGTTCGTGAGCTTTGAAACGCCATTCTTCGTCCATGGCTCTGAAGGTGCCCATTAGCTTTACTTCTGAAGGAATAACATTGGTAGTGTGGCCACCCTGAATGGAGCTGATAGAAAGTACGGAAGGGGAGAATGGGTTGTTATGCCTGCTGATAATCTGCTGCAGGCTTACGATAAGGTGTGATGCTATAAGTATGGTATCTGTTGTTAAGTGAGGAGCAGCTGCATGTCCTCCCTTACCTTTGATGGTGATGTAAATTTCATCTGCACTTGCCATCACTTTCCCATCTCTAAAGCTCAGAAGGCCAGTCTCTAATTGGGGATTTACATGCAAAGCAAAAATGCAGTCTGGTCTTGGGTTTTCCAGAACGCCTTCCTTAATCAGCAGGCTGGCACCACCGGGGTTTTTTTCTTCGCCTGGTTGAAAGATCAGTTTTACTATTCCCGGCCATTCATCTTTGGTTTCAGCGAGTATGCGAGCCGCACCCAGCAAGCAGGTGGTATGAACATCATGGCCGCATGCATGCATTATGCCTTCATGTCTTGATTTGTACGGAACATTGTTTTGCTCGGTAATAGGAAGAGCGTCCATGTCCCCTCGCAGTGCCACCGTTCTTGAGCTTGTAGTTGCACCTTGTATGTGCGCCACAACGCCTGTAGTTGCTTTTACCTCGAAAGGGATACCGTAGTCATTGAGTTTCTGCTGGATGAATTTTGAAGTCTCAAACTCCTGGTAACTTAGCTCCGGATGTGCATGCAGGTGATGGCGAATTTGAACGAAGTCGTGTGCATACTCCCTTGCCAAAGCTTTAATCCTTTCTATCATGCATCAAAAATAAGCCAGAACACGACTTCCTTTTTTGCCACCTGATGAAGAGGAGCAATTAAATAGTGTGTGAGCGATGGAAGATGATGTAGATTATTCTTCCTCTTCTTCTGCTTTCTCGCCTTTTACTTCAATCGTGTCGCCGATAATGAACACACCTTTAGGGAACAATGGTGCCATTTGTTTTCTGTATTTCTCAGCCTCATCTCTTGATTGAAAATTACCTGCCTTTAAGCGAAAAAAAGGTGATTGGTAGATGAGATATGCTTTCAGTTCCGGGAAATAGGTATACACTTTTGTTTTGGCAGAAATAGCGTCTTCACGCTTATTGGTGTTCATTACCATTAAACGATAGCCACGCATGGTGCGTCCGTAAGATTTCTTAGATGTGGCGTTAATGCTCGCCTGTTTCTTTACCAGCAAATCAATTCTTGGATCCTTATGCACAACAACAGATCCACGGAGGGTGTCCGACTGTGAATAAACAGAGCTGGCGAAAAAAACAGCAAGGATGGTGATGAGGGCTTTCATTAATCAGTTTACATTCTTTTTCAAAGATAGTTCCAAGTTTGTTCTTGGGTGGGGTACTTTCCTATTTTTACCTTTCCTTTTGGGTTGATGCAGGAACAGGACGACTGGAATGGTTAGAAGCTTGCTGGCAGTAACCACTGTGAGAGTTTTGAAAACGCTAGATTTTATTTGCCTGTCATCCTAATTGTTTTTTTAATTGTCATCCTGACGAAGGAAGGATCTCAAGCTGTCGCTTGGAGGATGGCCGTCCACTTCTGCCGTCAAATCAAAAAGCTCAAAACACAGGTGTTTATAATGCTTCGATCTGATTCTTCAGCAGATCTTCAAACACATCTCTTTTCCTGATTAAAATAGCTTCTCCGTCTTTTACCAATACTTCAGCAGGTTTCAATCGCGAGTTGAAATTGGAAGACATTTCAAAACCATAAGCCCCGGCATTGTAAAATACCAGGTGATCACCTTCCCGCACTTCACTGATCTTCCTGTCCCAGGCAAACGTATCTGTTTCGCAAATGTGCCCAACAACAGTGTAGATACGCGGGTTGCCAAAAGGATTGCTGATGTTTTCTATGCGATGATAGGCTTCATAAAACATGGGACGGATCAGGTGATTAAAGCCGCTATTCACACCAACAAAAACAGTGGCAGTGGTTTGCTTGATCACATTTGCTTTCACGATAAAATAGCCTGCTTCACTAACCAGGTATTTTCCTGGTTCAAACCATACTTCGAATTTGCGGTCCTTTTCTTTTGAATACCGCTGAAAAGCATTGCATACTTTTTCTCCCAGCGAAACAATGTCTGTGCTTACATCATCTTCGTGGTAAGGAACTTTGAAGCCGCTGCCCAAATCAATGATCTCCAATTGCGGAAAATGCTCCGCCACTTCGAACATAATTTCAAGGCCCTGAAGAAAAACATTCACGTCTTTGATATCACTCCCTGTGTGCATGTGAATGCCTTTTACATGCACGCCGGTTGATTTTACAACTCGCTCTATATGCCTCATCTGGTGAATAGAGATGCCGAATTTGCTGTCTATATGGCCGGTGGAAATCTTGTAATTGCCTCCGCCCATGATGTGGGGATTGAATCGAATCAGAATGGGGTAGCTGCCGCCGTATTTGTTTCCGAATTGCTCCAGTATTGATATGTTATCAATATTTAGATTAACACCGAGGTTTTTTCCTTCTTCTATTTCTTCCAGGTCCACACAATTTGGGGTATACAAAATTCTCTCAGGTGTAAAGCCTGCTCTCAGTGCAAGCTTCACTTCATTAATGCTCACACAGTCAATGTTAGCACCTAACTGCTGCACGTATTTTAGAACGTTGATGTTGGTCAATGCCTTGCAGGCATAGAAGAACTTTGCATCGCATCCTAAAAAGGCATGTTGCAAATTGTCGTATTGCTCTTTTATTTTTTCGGCGTGATAAACATAAAGTGGTGTGCCAAACCGGTTGGCTAGTTCAATCAGTTGAGTATGAGATAGAAGTTGTGACATTTAAGCGGGAGTTTAAATTAGAAAATAAACCTTCGATCAACTGCCGAGACCCTACTGATCTTCATGTGATTCAGAAGCGTCTTCAGCTTTGTTTCCACTATCCCGCTTTCGGTCCGGAGCATCGTTGTCATCGAGAGAAGAGTTATCGGTATTTTCTTCGTCAGTCATTTCTGTTTGCCACTGCTCTATCTCTCCAGAATCTGTTGCGGTAGTGTCCGCGTTTGAAATCTCTCCTGCTACCGAGCTGTTCATTGCATCACCATCATCTTGTTCTGCACCGGCATCCTGGATGAACAATTCCGGGCCGTGTATCTCACCTTCTGGAGCAGTATCCTGGTCTATCAGCTCGCCTTCGTCGCTCACGACCATAGTACTGATTTGCTCAAAATCTGTGTGATTGATCAGTGTGGGTTCCACGATCTGCTCTGCCAGCACTTCTCTTATTTTGGGAAGATCTTCCGGCGAGTTAATTCCAAAATAATCCATAAAGCTTTTGGAGGTAGCATAAATCAATGGATGTCCCGGAAGTTGCTCATTACGGCCGCTGATGACGATCAATTCTTTTTCGAGCAGCTTTTGAATGGTATAATCTGTACTCACGCCACGTATAGTTTCAATCTCGCCCTTTGTAATAGGTTGTTTGTAGGCAATGATGGCAAGTGTCTCCAACGCTGCAGCGGATAGGCGCTTCAGAAACTTTTCACCGTTTAGCTGCGCCACGGTCTTGTGAAACTCTTTTTTTGTGAGAAATTGCCAACCTCCGCCACTTTGCCGCACTTCAAAAGGGTAAAATTCAGACTGGTACTTTTCAACGATTCCATCGACAGCACTCTCCACCTGGTCTAAGTTTATTTTGTCATCCATAAATCCGAAAGCGCTATTCACCAGCTCCGTAATTTCTATTGTAGTCAACGGTTTGTCGCTTGCAAAGATCAATGCTTCAATATGTGGTATGAGGTTAGAGATTTCCATGTCATCTGGTATGCAAATATGAAAAGCAAACAGGCAAATATACTCTGCACATCTGCATATTGAAGGGGGTTTTAACCATTTAAGGCCGCAGCTCCACTTACTATTTCCGTCAACTCGGTGGTGATTGCTGCCTGACGTGCACGGTTATACGAAATTTTTAGGGAGCGTAGGAGTTCATTGGCGTTTTCGCTTGCTTTGTCCATGGCTGTCATGCGGGCGCCGTGTTCAGATGCATGAGCATCCAATACAGCTTTAAACAATTGTGTATTAAGGATCTTCGGCATCAGTTCCGCAATAAGCTCCTCCCTATTCGGATCAAAGATAAAATCGGCTTTCACGTTGGTGCTTTGGCTTTGCACTCGTGGAATGGGCAAAAAACGTTCGACTACAAAACTTTGCGTCGCTGCATTTTTGAATTCGCTATAAACAATTTCAACAGCATCAAATTCCTTGTTTTGGAAAGCTGCCACTGCGGCAGCGGAAGCCTTTTGTACGTTCTCGAACGAGAGGTTCAAAAACAAATCTTTGTACGTGTCCGATACAGCATAATTATTTTTTGTAAAGTGCTCAAACCCTTTTTTTCCTATACTCCAAATAGTTACGTTGCCCCTGCCCTGCTGCTGCGCATAGTTTTCCCTGATTACCTGCTTTGCCAGCTTAATGATATTTGCATTGTACGCACCGGCTAGTCCCCGATCGCTTGTAATTACTAATATCAAGACTTTCTCCACCGGCCGCTCGGCAGCAAGCGATATGGTGCCTTCACCTTCGCTGCTACTCACAATATTGCTCAACATCTCCTGCAACTTTCGGGCATAAGGTCGCATTTGCACAATTGCATCCTGTGCACGTCTCAGCTTAGCGGCGCTAACCATTTTCATCGCTTTTGTAATCTGCTGCGTGCTTTGTACAGATTTTATCCTGTTGCGAACCTCTTTAAGTTGACCAGCCATTTAGATGTATGCTTTAAACTGTTTATTGTGATGATGTACTTGATCCGATGGTCGTCTTCTATCCGCACTTCCTCGACTCAAATTCTATTTAACGACCGTTCAGCTACTCACCCACTCAAATCGGCCGCAAAAGTACGTACTCCACCTGAAATTCCATTACGTGAGGGTGGTTTAGTCCTTCAATATAAACTCTCTTTTTAGGCTGTATGTCATCGAAATACGTCCACTTTCATTCAATAACTGATCCTCCTCCCTTGAAACCTGGAGCAACACCGGTCCGTTCACAACATTGTTAATCTCTTGTCTAAGGTCAACTGACGACTTCCGGATGCTGAATTTCCGGTTCAGTCCCGTGCTACCTGACGATGTATCTGTCATCACTATTCTCACCCACTCACCTTCTTTAAGCCCTTCAAACAACAATATTAATTCTGAGCGCTTCACCACATTGTCAAAATCCCCCGACAATTCGAATCGCCTGAATTGAAAGACGTCCTTTACCTCGGCGCCAGCGTTATTCACATACGTAAGCGTGTGGCGGCCCTCAAATTCCTCCAGCGGCTCCTGAAACTCGTAGAATGTTCCTGTGCCACTGGCACTATCTGCGGAAAGCTCGGTACCATCAAGCTCCACTTTGGCTGGTTCTTCGAGGCGTACGGGCTTTTGGTCGATGTTGCGGTGAAAATAGGCGACACCGGTCACGTATTCTTTTTCTTCTTCTGCATTGATAACGTAATACCTGAACAACTGATTCTCCGTTAACCGAGCCGGTCTTACTGTGTCGCTGTTGTTACACGCAACAATCATCCAAACGAAGAAAAGACAGCGGTAATGCATAAATAATCTAGCTGTGACGACCAATTAGGTAAGTTAAACAAACTTTAAACCACCCCTTGTGGCATTTGGTTGCGAGAGCTCCAGAAAGAGAATTAAATTATCTTTGACGGCTCTGCCAAATTGGCCACAATCTGAGTTGAGCACCTTTTTTGACAAACAGGATTCTTTCTAATAGAAATTTTATATGGGCTTTTTTCAAAAATTGTTTGGTGGTAG
>DASQNW010000157.1:0-2400 GCA_035644775.1 Chitinophagaceae bacterium
AGGTTTTTTGAATCAGTACGAACTGAAGGTATTACGCCTTTAGGCTTCGTACCTGATCCTTTATTAAAGAGGAAATTAAAAATTACTTTACTTTGCGAATAACCTTCGGTGAGTGGTGGTGTATAAGTACGGTTCACGAAAGAACCGTCTTTGTAATGCGGAGATGCCTTTATCGTTTCCAATCTTTTTCCTTCAGGTTTTGCACCGAATTTTGGATGCTGCATAAATAGTGCAGCAACAACTACCAGTACAAGAACAACTGTGATGAGTACAATCATTATCTGAGTAATATATCCTAAAAATGTTTTCATCAGAAATAACTCTCCATCCACTATGTTCACAGCCTCCACTTTCAAGTAGCGCAGCACCTTAGTGGAAAGTTTTAAAAGAACAACTTCGCGAAATGATGGTAAAACTGCTAACTTAAAGTGAGATTTGAATCGGTAGTATTCAAAACTGATTTATCCGCTCTTTCGAACGCATTTGTCGTTTCTTAAAAATGCTTAATGTTCCTACAGCCTGGGCGATGTTGCTGTTAGTATGGGAATTGAAAAACTATAGCTGCGCTTTGTTCCTGTTATTGATAATAGATAATGAGTTGAACAGATATTCTTTTGCCCATATTGCAGCAAATAGTGTTTTCAGCCAATTGTCATCTTAAAGTTTCAACTACTTTTCTTAGCTGCAATGGCATAAATGACATTTGTCTCAATGGCACGGATATCGTTTGTTTCTATCCATTGAGAGTTTTGCTCTCGCACCCTAAGTGCAGCATCCACTCCCATTTGATCAACGGTCCATCTCAAGCCCGAACCTAAAACTATTTTCCACCAGTCATTTGGTGCATGTAAGGGTTGATGGCCACTTTCCGAAACAACGTCCACTTGGACAATTCCTGCAGAATTAAATAGATTTCTAACAGAGTGTACATCGGTAATCAGATCCCAAGGATTGAAAGCCGAGTATAAGTCTGGACGTTCTGTTTTGACAGCTGCACGCCAGATGTCATAAACTGGAGCAAAGAGATGTGGGCCCCAAGTGGTAACGGCGAGCTTTCCACCAGGCTTAACCATTCGCCAAAATTCTTTGAGGAGAGCTACCATATCAGGAACGAAAAATATCCCGAAAACGCAAATCACTGCATCAAACTTTTCATCAGGATAGGGAAGGGCAGTCATATCCTTACAAACAAAATCAATATTGTTTATGCCTCCTGCCGAGGCCTTCGCTCGCCCTAAGAGGAGCAGGTTCTCGGACAAATCAACGGCAATCACTTTACCATCGCCGCCGACTGCTTCTGCTGCCGGAAGAGCAGAAGCGCCGCTTCCGCAAGCAACATCCAAAACACTTGCTCCTTTTGCAAGCTGCAAACGACTAACAGTAGCGCTGCCATACTTGTTCCAAAAGGATAAAGCTTCGTCATCAAAAAAATCAGCGGCAGCGTTATAGGTCTTTGCCGCCTTGTCCTTTGCTATTTTGGCTGCTCTATCCATCAGTTTATCTCTTGAAAAAAGAAACTAATTAACTGCTAACGTCCATCGGCTCTTCGGCGGGGCATTGGCTATTTGTCAGCCCAGAACTGAAGCTCAATTCTATTCCCTTGTAGAAGATAAACTTTTTTCGCTCAATAGAGTAAGGTCACGCCGGAACTGAGGTAAAATAATGAAATAAAGCCTGATGCTGCCGTTCAGTCACCCCCGCTTCCGCCAACCTAAAGGTTGTACATCGTTGGCTTCTAGTGTTTGATTGCTTGCAGCATATCGGTTAAATCTTTTTTGGAATACAATTGACCGTTGCAAAGAACCATATGGATATGGTCTATGGCTTTGATGTCTTTCAACGGGTTAGCATCCAGCATCACCATATCAGAGGATTTGCCTTTCTGAATGTTGCCATAGAACTTATCTGCGTCCATAAACTTTGCTGCATTGATTGTTGCCGCTTGCAAAGCCTGAATGGGCGTAAGGCCAGACGCAACCAGCAATTTCAACTCCTCGTGCAAGGCCTCCCCGGGATAAACAAAAGAATTGTATGGGCCACAATCCGAACCGGCAAGCAGGGTCACACCTGCTGCCTGCATCTGCGGAACCATTTCCATAAATTTCTCCATTAATTTCTTCCAAAATCGTGTGGTTTCTTCTGACTGTTTTTTTGCGTCGTTAATTCGCCGCTGATATGTTGCCTGAATTTTAGGGTCGATAAAAGCAAGCAAGGCGTCACGGGAATGGTCGCTCTCCTTTAATTCTGCAAAAGCAGTTTTTAAAACAAAGAGTGTTGGCAATACGGCAGTCCGGTTTGCAGCTAAGAGGTTAAATAGTTCCGTAGCACGCTGTGAATTATACGTTCTATACGCAACAGGAAGTGCAGTGAAAATGCTGAGCGGCTTACGGTTTTCGAATG
>DASQNW010000158.1:0-3266 GCA_035644775.1 Chitinophagaceae bacterium
TCTGTCATACACATGAAACTGATCCGTAAATTCGCTTGTGATAATTAGCTTATTGCCTGCAGCAGTAATTTGCGGGTTTGCAACAGCTGATTGGAGCTTTGATAGAAGCCGCAATTGAGCAGGCCTTTCAGTTCTCGTTACCTTACAATAGGCGTCATTTCCCACAGTCACCTTGGTGGTGTCGAACGATTCGCCGTTCCAGTTCCAGACTTTTAATTGAAAATGATAAGTGCCGGGGCAGTAGAAAGAGGCGTTGCTTATAGCCTGTGAATTTCCGTAGCTTACACAAGCAGCCGGTCCTGAAATCAGTTTCCATTCATACATCAGTGGTAAGCCGGTACTATCTTTCGACTGGCTTCCGTCTAGCTTTACCTGCCCCTCAATGACTGTTGATGTAGGATTTACAAACGCAATTGCTTTGGGTGGCTTTTTTATTGGAGTTGTGGTTATGCCGCCTGCGTTTGGGTCCCTTGGGGCAGTTGTCTGCTTGGTACAAGCACCTGCGATCAAAATGACTGCTGCAACTATTGTTGCGGCAATGCTGCTTCTCATGTGAACGATTTTAATTTTGGTTGTTGCGGCGTAAGTAAATGTACAAACTGTTTATTATATTTCTTTTGCTATGAACAGATCAAAAATTCATATACAGTTCTTATGAGATCTTAAAGCTTAGCACTGGCAGCCAGGCTTATGACTTGTTATTTGGAGCTGTTCACGGATTGTTCTGAAACAGTCCTATACGATGCTCCTTTTGCACTATGCTAAAACACAATCTTTACTTTGGGTTTGTCATTCGTGTTATCACCGTAAAAGAAAACATAAAGACTTCCGTAAGTGTACATGCCAGCACCATCAGGTCTTGTTTCTATGAAATAATCATAGATGATATCGTTACTGCTATGGATGGAGTGCAAAGGCACTTCTGTCCAGGTGGTGTCTATGCCTCTTTGAATGAAAACTTTTATGGGTTTGCCTGCGGGTACATATTTATGGATGTCTGCCAGTTCTAACGCGGCATTCCAGGGGTAGATCCAGGTAAGGTTTTTAAACGTCACTTCATTTTCTCCTTTGACTACTTCCACTTTCCCTGTAGTTTCTGCCACCGTAACTGTGACCGTGTCTCTGCCTTTTTTTAGACTTGCATTAGTTACGGTGAGCTCAAAAGCATAGATGCCTTTTTGCAGGTTTTGCACCTTAGTTGTAAGTAGATTGGGATTCGAGATCAAGGAGTTAGCCGGACCAGAAACTTTTCGCCAAAGAACAGATTTAATGTCATTTTGATTATGAGAGCCGGCCAATATGCATGAATCAATAGGCAAGAACACAAGCTGGTCTGCGCCTGCATCTGCAACAGGCGGTGTATTGTTTATTTGTGATGGCTCATTTGGTGTAACAGCATTTATCAACGCAGGATCTTCTTTTGTGCATGCGCATATAAAAAAAACGAATGAAAGCAGAATAAAGGCAGGTTTCATAAAAAACATTTTTTATTGTAGTTGATGTTGTACCTCAATCGTAAAAAGAAAGGATGAGATTTGCACGACTGGATTTCTCTTTCGGTTTTTATGATCAATGTCATTTACTTCGCTTCTTTGAAGCTGTTGTTAAAAACGTAAGCAGCAATTTGCTTCCCCTGCTCTTCTCCTGCCAGACAGGCCTTTCTGAAATGGTAGCCCACATAAATCCTGGAAAGGGAATTATCTCTTGCTGCTTGAGAAATGCTGCTATAGTGACGCTTAATGCCTGGTGCGGTGGGGCTTGTTTGATTTACAGAGATGTTGTCTGTTTCAAAAAATTGCCTAAGTACTTCAGCAGCAGCACCACCCAAACCTGCGTGTAATGATGGATATTCCGGAATAGGAGGCGTATTCACGTTCAAAAGCGGATTTGCAGGATTTGGACCCTCTGTATAGCTCGGGAGCCAGTTTTCATCACCGGAAGTGTTCTGGTTACCATCTTCATTTCCCATGCGAATAGCAGTTTCAGGTCTCCAATAGAAATAATGGTACTTCGCTTCAAAATTCCCGGATGCTAAATCTGTCATAGCCGTATGCATTACCGCGAATAATCGTGCGGTTTTCCATGCATCCATTTTCTTGGCCGCGACTAGATTTCGTGCGAAGCGGTTCCAGCCGATAGCACATCGTTCAACCCAGAATCTCCCTATTTCATCTTCATCAGCCGTGCGGTTATGTGCTACTCTGGCTCCCTTTAGTTTCACCTCATTGTATTCTTCTGCGTATTCAGACGACTGAATGGGAAAGGGAGGCGAAGGCCTGAACTGGTAATTGTTTTCAGTAATAAAGGGCAGCATTTTGGTGCCCCATTGATGCAAGGCTTTCCGAAGCGGCATGCCGGGAAGGCTAAAAGGCAAAGTGGATCGGTACTCTCCGGGGTTTACGCCATCCGGAAGTGCTATCTGCATGTTTGCTTCTGCAAAATTGTCTGAAGCTCTTTTTGCAATAACTGCTTCTGCCGCTGTTTTACCCAACGCTTTCCCAAGCTCTTTACTTTCACCCTCTGGCACGGTAGCGAGGCTGGCATTGTACCAGTCATCCAATGGGTGCAAACCTTTCACGTTCATTCCCTGGATGGCCCAATATGCAGCACTTGCAACAGCTGCATCGGCGTTGGCGAATTGGCTTCTATGCTCAGTTAGTGCAAATCTCTCATACTTGGGTTTTATGGCATTAAGCGCATCATGCACAGCAATCTGCACCATGGCAAAGTGCCTTGATTGTGCAGGCGGAGTAAACGGCCCTGTAAGCACAATGCTGGTTTTTTCGTTCCAGTACAGAACCATGTTGTTATCAGAGAAACCGGGGTTGTCTGGCTTTTTGCCGGCAGAAGGCACATCTTCAGAAGATCTAACTGGCTTTATATCTGTTTTTCTACACGATGTTATAGAGTTGAGCAGTGTTAAGGAAATCAGCACTAGCAGCGGTATGAGGTTATCTTGTTTCATGATAACGAGTTGTTTTCATCAAATCTATCGATTGAAAACCCTCGTTTTTTTGAAGTTGCGACAGAACAGGATAAAACTGAGACATACAGATCGGATACCGGGGCAAGATCCCAAACACATGTTCAAGGGGTGCAATTTCACAACAGTGGCGAATTATTCAATTGCTACTTACGCAAGTTGTTGTATCATTAATAAAAGATAGCCTGCTACTGCTCCACCAAATACAATCAAGGCTGTTTTGATCTATTGAAACAAAAGGTGATAAGAAAGCTAACGGCTGCGATCAGTAGTGTACGCCAGT
>DASQNW010000159.1:0-2540 GCA_035644775.1 Chitinophagaceae bacterium
TGGACAGAATTATTGAACCGGGCTGGTGGCGACACCACTATTAAAAGTGATGCCGTATTAAAAGAAGTGACCGATTATAAAAATCAACTGCAAAACAAAGTAAACCGAAAATTACAATGGCCGGAAGATACCAGAGGGTCCTTGACAAAAGATAAGTATACAGATATCAATGACCGGTATTATGGCAATAACAACCTGCAAGGACACAGTGGCAACCATGGTACTTTAGTGAGCGGTACGATCGCAGCCATCCGTAATAATGGTATGGGCGCTGATGGAATTGCCGACAATGTACGTATCATGGCCATCCGTGCGGTACCAGGTGGTGATGAGCATGATAAAGATGTGGCACTGGCCATCAGATACGCTGTGGATCATGGTGCTAAGATCATTAATATGAGCTTCGTCAAACCCGTGTCTCCATATAAGCATTTTGTGGATGAGGCTATTCGATATGCTGCCGCCAAAGGTGTGCTGCTTATACATGGCTCTGGTAACGATGGTAGGGATATCACTATAGACCATTTTTATCCGCACCCACAATTCCTTGACGGCAAGAAAGCCACCAACTACCTGACGGTAGGTGCCAGCGGCGATGAGAGCCTTGGATACATCGCGGCTCCTTTTTCTAATTACAGCAAACGTTGGGTGGATGTGTTTGCTCCCGGCATGTATATCTATTCCACGACTGCGCACAATGGATATGAGGGAGCTGATGGCACCAGCCTCGCTTCACCCGTAGTAGCAGGTGTTGCAGCCTTGCTCAAATCTTACTTCCCTAACCTGACACCCGAGCAAATGGTGCACATCATTACGACCTCAGGCAAACCTTTATCCGCTCAGGTAAGTATGAAAGACATGAAGGCAAAAACTCCATTTGCCAATCTTTCTGTCAGCGGCAGAATTGTGAATGCTTATGAAGCCGTGCTGATGACATTGAAGATGGAACAGTCATCGAAAAAAAACTAATGCAGGCCTTTAAGGATTTTACCTATTTATGGAAAAACGGGGCTGCTGCATCTTAAAAACATGCACAAACCTCTGCTGTTTCTCTTATCAGCATTAGCTGCTCTATGGCTACTTTATTATTGCTGGCCTCAAAAGAATGAAGCGCCATTAAAACCCCTACCCGTTCCCATAAAAACTGAAACAAAGCCTGACCTTACCATTCAGAAGTTGCGGACACAGGCTGCAGAACTGAAAGGCTACCTCCGGGAAAAGCGGCTTTCAACCAGTAATTGCTTTATGATCGATATGAGCCTTCCCAGTGGTAAAAAAAGATTCTTTGTATATGATCTGATAAAAGATACGATTGCCATAGCTGGCTTGGTAGCACATGGAAGTTGTCAATATACTTTTTTAAGAAAACCTAAATTTTCCAATATGCCCAATTCAGGTTGTAGCTCAAAAGGAAAGTACAAGGTTGGGTATTCTTACAGGGGAAGATTTGGAAAGGCTTATAAGCTTTTTGGTTTGGATTCAAGTAATTCAAGAGCATTTGACAGAGCAGTGGTGTTGCATGCTTATAATTGTGTGCCCGATGTTGAGGTAGCACCGCAATCCATCTGCAATAGCTTGGGCTGCCCAATGATCTCCTATGCTTTTCTGGCTCAATTGCAAACGATCATTGACCATTCTCCTAGGCCGGTATTACTTTGGATCTTTGAATAGGATCAGAGTAAACGCATATGCTCCTCATCGGTCAATCCTTCTTCGGACTCATTGTATTCTACTATGAAATTATTCATACCCTCTCCAATGAGAATGCGCAGGTATTTCTGGGAAACCAGTTCCAGCATAGATAAGAAAAGGAAAATGGCATGCACCCGGTTTTCTGCCACTTCAAATATTTTTTCAAAAGAGAGCGTCCGCTCACTTTGGGCTTTAGAGATCATATCCGTTTTGGTGCTTTCCATACTATAGTTGTAACGGACCACCGTATGTACAGGCTGGTTCACTTTATCGCTATAGCGTTGCATAACACGTTCAAAAGCCTTCATCAGTTTGAAGAGCGTGATGGCCTGAATTTCTGTACCCTCTCCTGCTTCCTCACCAATACCGGATAGTTCTTTCTGGATATTACCTCTCTTTATCATGAGCATCCGCTCGGCTTCCATTTCAGCCATCTTTGCAGCAGCTTCCTTATATTTCTTGTATTCTAAGATCTTATCGATCAACTCCTGCCTTGGATCTATCTCATTGCCTTGTGCATCTATTTCCTTTCTAGGCAACAGCATTTTTGCCTTGATACGCATCAGTGTGGAAATAAAGAGAATAAACTCACTGGACAATTCAATATTCAGCGATTCCTGACTATGGATATAATCCATAAAGTCTTTGATAATGCGGGTTATAGGAATATTATAAATATCCAGCTCATCACGCTCGATAAAAAAAAGCAACAGGTCAAACGGCCCTTCAAATTGAGGAAGTTTGATCTGGTAGGTGGTGTTTATAGCCAATGCTTGGTGGTTTTAAGAAAAATCCCGTAGAAGCCCACGGGTATTGACAAAAATACACTTTCTGTAGCAAAAGGCCTG
>DASQNW010000160.1:0-5802 GCA_035644775.1 Chitinophagaceae bacterium
TACTTCCTCTTTGGGGGCCGCTTGTGTTTCAGTAGGTGCTTCAGCTGAAGTTTTGATCTCAGGCTTAGCGGCTGCATCATCAATTTGCGCCAACACGTCGCCGATGTTTAGAGTATCTCCTTCCGGCACAACAGTTTTCAATACTCCTGCACGTTCGGCATTTACTTCGAAGGTTGCTTTCTCACTTTCTAATTCGGCAATCACCTCATCACGCTCTACATATGCGCCATTAGTTTTCAACCATTTTACCAATGTTACTTCGCTTATAGACTCTCCAACACTTGGAACTTTGATATCAATCATGTGTTATTATTCTTTTTTAGTGCTATGGTGCTACATACTTTCTCTGCCTGTCCAGAAAATTCTACCGCTCCACTGTCGAATGATGACAACCGAGAAGCCAATATGTTTTTGTGAAGCCTTTCATTAAATAGAAAATGCTGTTTCAACAATTTCGCTTTGCTCCTGACCATGCACCTTGCTATAGCCCGTAGCGGTGGCTGCACTCGGCTGCCGGCTGATAATCCCGTAATTGATGCTTTTTAAATGTAATTGTAAATAAGCTGCAGCGCCCATATTGAGAGGCTCCTCCTGCACCCAGAACCAGGTAGCTTTGTTGTATTTTCTATAAAGCTCCTCTAACTGAAGGAGCGGCAACGGCGCCAGTTGCTCGACCCGAACGATAGCAACATCTTTCCGGTTCTCTTTGATCTGCTTTTCGGCGAGATCATAATACACTTTACCACTACAGAACAATACCTTGGTCACATCATTTGCATTTGTTATAAACACGTCATCAATCACTTCCTTGAAACCACGTGTTGTAAATTCTTGTATTGGAGAGTAGGTGCTATTTAAACGCAAATTTGCCTTGGGAGAGAAATTGATCAGAGGTTTTCTAAATGGCCACGCAAGTTGTCTTCGCAACGCATGAAAAAGGTTAGCAGAGGTGGTGATGTTGGTAATGACCATGTTCAGTTCAGCGTAAAGCTGAAGAAACCGCTCCAATCTTCCGCTTGAGTGCTCCGGCCCCTGGCCCTCGTAGCCGTGAGGCAGCAGCATTACTACACCGTTCATTCTTTGCCATTTTTGCTCGGCAGAACAGATAAATTGATCGATAATGATTTGGGCGCCATTTGCGAAATCGCCAAATTGGGCTTCCCACAACACCAGTGCGTTCGGGCTTGCCATCGCGTACCCGTATTCAAATCCAAGCACCGCATATTCACTTAGTAAGGAGTTGTATATTCTAAACTGTCCTTGCTGTTCCTGAACGTTGTTTAGCCTGTTGTATTCTTTGTTGTTTGTCTCGTCATAAATAACAGCATGCCTGTGAGAAAATGTGCCACGCTTTACATCCTGGCCGCTCATGCGAACATCCTTGCCTTCTACGAGCAGGCTTGCATAGGCTAGCAACTCACCTGTTGCCCAATCTATCTTTTGCTCCGCTTCAAACAGCTTCACTTTATCCTGCAACAACTTTTCTACTTTGCGAAGTGGCTTAAACTCTTCAGGCCATTTCATAAGTGCCTGGAACAATCGTCTCAGTTCCTGTTCACTGATAGCTGTTAAGGGTGATTGGTCGAAGTCTTCAGGTGTGGCTTTACGTAAGCTTTGCCACCATCGTTCCGGCTGCTGGTAATTGTACGGAAGTGGGTTTTGTTTTATTTCTTCCAATCGCTCCTGTAGGTCCTCCCAGAACTTCTTCTCCATTTCCTTTGCAAGGCCCTGCGCTTCGGTGTCTCCCTTGCTAAGTAATTGCTGAACGTACCTCTCTCGCGGATTGGAATGCTTGTCAATCAAAGCATACAATTGTGGCTGCGTAAATTTGGGATCATCGCCTTCATTGTGACCATGGCGTCGATAGCAAACCATGTCTATGAAAATGTCTGAGTTAAACTCTTGTCGGTATCGTGTGGCAATGTCAACGCATTTAACCACAGCTTCAGGATCGTCACCATTCACGTGAAGCACTGGTGCCTGAATAGCAGATGCTATAGAGGTGCTGTAATCCGAGCTGCGGGCATCATCAAAATCCGTAGTAAACCCTATCTGGTTATTTATAACAAAATGAATGGTGCCGCCGGTATAATAGCCCTTAAGATTGCTCATCTGCAAAATCTCATACACGACGCCTTGTCCCGCTACGGAGGCATCGCCATGAATCAAAATGGGTAGTACAGAATCGAATTCAGACTGATAAATGCAATCTGCTTTTGCACGGCAGTAGCCTAGTACCACGGGATCAACGGCTTCGAGATGCGAGGGATTCGGTGTAAGCTTTAAATTAACTTTTTTACCCCCCACTGTTTCCAGTTCTGAGCTAAAACCAAGATGATATTTCACATCTCCGCTGCCCATTGTCTGATCGGGGATCGCCGTGCCCTCAAATTCACTAAATATCTGCTCATAAGTTTTACCTAAGATGTTCGCAAGAACGTTCAGGCGACCACGGTGTGCCATTCCAATAACCACTTCCTGCACACCATGTTCAGCAGCGATATTGATGATGGTGTCTAATGCTGCGATAGTAGTTTCTCCGCCTTCGAGTGAAAAGCGTTTCTGGCCAATATATTTGGTGTGAAGAAATTTTTCGAAGATCACTCCCTGGTTCAGCTTATCGAGAATGCGCCGCTTTTTGTTAATCGGAAGATCCTGGTTCAAAGTAGATTCCACTTCTTTTTCAAGCCACTCCACTCTGTTTTGGCGCAGCACGTACTGGTATTCAATACCTACATGAGTGGTATACACCTTTTGGAGATGATCAATTATGCTTTGCAGGCTTGAGGTGCCCAATCCAACAAACTGGCCCGCTGCAAATCTTTCCTGCAGGTCTGCATCTGTGAGCCCGAAATATTTTAAATCGAGATTTGCGCCTCTGTTTTTTCTTTCTCTAATGGGATTGGTTTTGGCCTGAAGATGACCTCTTCTACGATATGCGAGTATGAGACTGTATACGGAAAACTCTTTCGAAAGCTGGTTTGAGTCAACCGCTGCAGCTGTTGCAGGAGCAGCAGGCAAGCTAACAGATCCATTACCATTTGATGAATGACTCAGGGCAAAATCAAAGCCTTCAAAAAACTTTCTGAAGTCAGGATCTACACTGTCAGGATCATGTTTGAAGTCGTTATACAGGTTTTCAATATAAGCTGGATGTGAATGCGTGATGTATGAGAAGTCCTTCATCAAACCCAAGTTTTACACGTGATTTTTTGGCAAACAAATATCGCTTAAAAATGTAGAACCGACAGCAAAATGATTAAAAAGAAGCTACGCAGCATTGCTGTCAAACACAGGCTCAGCCTCGTATGATTGATGTAAGACTGTCTTTCCGTCTATTGATAAAAATCTACTAAAAGTCTTATAATCTTGGTGGTTGTTGTATTTACACCTACTTTTGCCATCCTAATTTCAGAATACATGGCAAACCACAAAGCAACAAAAAAGGATGTGCGTCAAGCTACTAAACGTCGCGAGAGAAATAGATACTATGGCAAGACTACAAGAAATGCTATACGCGATTTGAAAGAAGTGTCTGACAAAGCAGCGGCAGGGAAAGATTTGCCAGAAGTGGTCTCTATGATTGACAGACTTGCGAAACGAGGAATCATTCATAAAAACAAAGCAGGTAATTTGAAACGTAAGCTTACTAAAAGAGTGAATGCCATAGCATAAATAGAATTCGACGATAGAAAAGACGTCCCCTTGTGGGACGTTTTCTTTTTTCTACCATAATCGGATAACGCTTACTTGGCGAGGAGTTTAGAAGTGATCTTCGCCACCCATTGAGCAGGACGGGATCTTTGATCCGAAGCTTTGAAAATTTTGAAGCCGAGCACTATGCAAAGAACCAAAATAGCCACACTTATATAGCCTAGCCAGTTGTAATGGAATATCTCTCCTTCGTTTCCTTTCACGACTAACAAACCCGCCAACAAGGAAGCAATACTAGTTCCAATCTGTTGGATGCTGCTATTGAAACTCATGAAACTTCCTCTCTTTTGGGGTTCTACTACGTTACTAATTAGCGCCTGGGCTGTAACTCCTCTTCCCGTAGACAAAATGAACCACAAAGCAAAAAATAGCAACACCATGGGAAAAGGTACTGTCGGCAGGCTGGTAATGGTCAATACAAGGGGCAAGGACAGCACCACACAAATAGTAAATACTTTTAGCTTCCCGTATCTATCTGACATTCTTCCCAGGATTGTTGCAGCAAAAAAGGCAGCAATACCGCCCACCAGGTAAACCATTGGTGTTTGTGATTTCGAGAATCCCTTGTTGAACTCCAGGTATGGGTTAACAAAGGGGATAATCAGAAAATGGCCCATCATAATCAACCCGGAAAATAGCAGTGCCATTCTTTGTCTGGGGTTCTTCAATACATCTCTAAGAATGTCTAATTTATTTCCGTTGTCTTCATTTAATGAAATGTGTGCATTTTGAGCAGGAACGAACTTTACCATCAATGGCACAAGCGCAAATCCAACCACACCGACAAGGATAAATGGAGCATGCCACGAAAAAATATTAGCCAGGTACAAAGCAAACGGTACCCCTATAGTAGATGCTATTGAAAAAGCCGACATCACAGCTCCCATTGCCGCCCCCCTTTTGCTGTATGGATAAGCATCAGAGATAATCGCTAGTACCTGAGCACCAATAAGGCCTCCAAATACCCCCGCAACCAATCTTGATATCAGAAGGAAGTAATACGATGGTGCAAAGCCGCATGCTAGCGTACCAAGTAAAAAGCCCAGGTAACCAAAGAGAAGGATCTTTTTGCGATCATATCGATCTACATAGAATGCTGCTACAAACCCCGAAACTCCGGCACTTAAAGTGTAAGCCGCAACCAATAATGTAAATTGTTGTGTCGTCAATTGGAAATAGGGCATCAGGTAATTACCTAATGGCATCATGATCATAAAGTCAAGGATGTGGGTGAAATTGATAGCCGCCAGCAATAACAATAATATCCTTTCCTTGCTCATTTTACAAAGATTAATGTTCCCACGCAAAATATTAAAGCAAAAAACAATGAACTGCAATAAAATTCAAATGAGTTGGCTATCCCATTCAACACAACTTGCGCACTGCGCTTCTTGAACTGTCGGTTCCTGGCAGAGAAGACAATGGTCGCTTGGCCGGTGATATGATTGGGCCAAGTTTAGAGAAGATTTTATATAAAGAGGTGAGCTGAAGCAAAAAAAAGCCGCTCATTTCTGAACGGCTATTTTAATAAATATGGCAGCTACCTACTCTCCCGCATTGTGGTGCAGTACCATCGGCCATGAGGGGCTTAACTTCTCTGTTCGGTATGGGAAGAGGTGAACACCCTCGGCAAAACCACCATAAAGAGCTAAATGCAAAAACGACAATGCAAAAGCATTAAGCGTTGAGCAATGTGCATTACGCACAAATGCGATAACATATTGGAAAGTTGCTAGAAAAGAGTCTATAGTAATAAAATTAAAGCGTACGAGCAATTAGTACTACTCGGCTTTGCTGTCACCAGCTTTACACCTGTAGCCTATCAACGTCATCGTCTCTGACGGCTCTTAAAAGTAAACTCATCTTGAGGAAGGTTTCACGCTTAGATGCTTTCAGCGTTTATCCTTGCCGTACATAGCTACTCTGCGCTGCACCTGGCGGCACAACAGATACACCAGCGGTACGTACGACCCGGTCCTCTCGTACTAAGGTCATGTCCTCTCAATTTACTTGCGCCCACCACAGATAGGGACCGAACTGTCTTGCGACGTTCTGAACCCAGTTCACGTGCCACTTTAATCGGCGAAC
>DASQNW010000161.1:0-1512 GCA_035644775.1 Chitinophagaceae bacterium
AAACGTCCTTAATAACCAATGGCGCTTTGTCTGTTCCACGAGTAAAGGATAAATAATCACCTAAGGTTTTGTTGAGGTCTATCTTCCCTGCTTCATACAGCTTCATCAACGCCACAGTGGTAGCTGATGTTTTAGTAACTGAAGCGAGGTCATAGATGCTCTCGAGCCGCACCGGTAAAGACGAAGGGTCAAACTCGTAGCGACCGAATGACTTGTGATATTTAACAACGCCGTTTTGTATCGCCAGCACTACGCAGCCCGGAAAAGCCTTTCTTGCCATGGCATCATACACGATGCTGTCGATCCTAAGCCATGCAGGCGAAGTTCCAATTGCGTAGAGGTTGTTCACAGTGAGGCCACTGCCGTATTTGTAATCGCAAACTGTCACCGGCAATTTACCACGAGCAGGAAACCTGCTCATCAGGTAATCGGCAGCTACCCGTTGTGTAATGCTATCATCCTGGTACATAGCTATCAGGTTTTTTGCCGTGCAAAAGTTCTTTGCCGCATACACATTGCCAAACAAAATGGTCGCAGCCGTGTCTTTTTGTAAGTCGTTCCAAAGCTTGATGGCAGCAGGGCTGATGCCGAAATTATTTGACGGCCTGAGGCTAAAATTATGAACACCCACTACCACGGAGTTGTATGCACCGCTGTCAATTTGCTGCACTATAGAATCTGCTATGGCAGCACTATCTCCATAAGAAAAATAGAATACATCTGCATCGAAATCCTCCTCAAGCGCTTTCGACAGCTCATTTGGAGCCGAAGCTCCAATGGCTATGTATGCAATCTTTTTATTCTTATATGCCTTAAGGGGAAATACATCCTGCTCATTGCGAAGTACTGTTAGCGAATTCTTTGCTACCATTATTGAAACTTCGTCCGTTTTTGAGTTTAGGTCTGCAAGTAAGTTTGTAGTATCAACATACTGCGCCTGGTGTAAACCTAGCCTGTACTTGGCTGCCAGAACACGTTCCAACTTTTCGTCAATATTTTCCCAGCTTAATCTTTTCTTTTGAACCGCTTTTCTCACAGCATTGATAGCCATTGGCACATTGTCCGGCAGGCAAAGCATATCATTTCCTGCCAGCAATGCCTGAACGGCTGCTTCCCCTGCCGGGAAGAATTTAGTCACACCTTTCATCTCAAGAGCGTCGGTAAATACCAGGCCTTTAAAGTCAAGCTTTTCACGCAACAGTGAGGTCACTGCTTTTTTGGAGAGAGAGGTAGGCCTGTTTGGTGTAGCATCTATGGCGGGTATAAACAGGTGAGCAATCATTACACTGCCCACTCCAGAGTCTATTAGTTGTTTGAAGGGGTAAAGCTCCAGTGTATCCAGCTGCTTCATGTTTTTATTGATCACAGGTAAATCGTAGTGAGAGTCTACTTCAGTATCGCCATGCCCCGGAAAATGCTTGGCTGTAGCCATTATGCCTGCGTCTTGCATGCCCTTCATGTAGGCCACACCGAAGCGAGCCGTCTTGTGTTTGTCTTCTCCAAAGGACCTGT
>DASQNW010000162.1:0-15787 GCA_035644775.1 Chitinophagaceae bacterium
TGGTGATGTACGCTGTAAAAGCAGGAATAGTAGAGCAAGCTTAAACGAGTAATTCATAACTAAAGGATAAGTGCCATGCTCGTCATGGCATTTTTATTTCAACTTAGCGTAATGAAGTTTATTTGTTTTGAGGGCAATATATATCCAGCGGACAAGCCGGTTCTTTTAGCTGCAAATAGAGGCTTTAGGTATGGTGACGGCCTCTTTGAAACAATGAAGATTGTCCGGGGCAATATTCTTCACGAAACCTATCATTATGAAAGATTGCTTCAAGGGCTTCGTTTACTAAACATCAGCCATAATCGTTTCAACACGACTGAAATTTCGCGAAGCATTATTGACCTGTGCTGGAGGAACGAATGCCTGCAGCATGCGAGGGTGCGGCTGGCGGTATTTAGAACGGAACATAATTTTGCCTCACATGTAATTGAAGCCGTGCCGTTGGATGCGGATCCGAATACCTTTCACCAACACGGGCTTCATGTGGGGCTGTATCCATTTGCGAGAAAAAGTGTAGATGCATTTGCAAACCTCAAAACGGCCAATTACCTGCCGTATGTGATGGCCGATCTGTATGCAAAAGAAAAGAGATTAGATGAATGCCTGCTATTGAATGTCGAAAACAATATCTGCGACGCCTCTAAGGCCAACCTTTTCTTGCTGGTTGGTAATGAAGCTTTCACTCCGGCCCTCCACCAGGGCTGCGTTAATGGGATAAAGAGACGGTTTGTGATAGAAGAACTAAAAAAAATGGAAGTGGTGGTACACCAGAAAGAAATAACCGAGGAGTTGTTACTCCGGGCAGACGAAGTTTTTCTGACCAATGCAATCATTGACCTTCGCTGGGTGAAGCGGTATAAAGCCAAGACTTACACTAACTCGTTCACCACACAATTTTACCAATCCACATTTTCAACCATTTACAAATAGCCTTGTTATTGATTGGATGAAAGAACTGGTAAATATCTTTTGGTTCCGCAGAGATCTGCGGTTCCGGGATAATGCCGGATTGTACTATGCTCTCTCTGCCGGCCTCCCTGTAGTGCCGGTTTTCATTTTCGACACTCACATTTTAAATACACTGGATGATCGTAGTGATGCAAGGGTTCACTTCATTCACAACAGCCTGGAGGAACTGCAAGAACAACTTTTGCACCACGAAAGTAGCTTGCACATAATCAATGCTTCTCCTGTTGAAGCTTTTACACTACTAAAGCAGGAATATAACATTCGTACTGTTTTCACCAATCACGACTTTGAGCCATACGCCGTTCAGCGCGACATGGAAGTAGAAAGATCGCTGGCTGCAGGGGGTGTTTTTTTCAAAACGTTCAAGGACCACGTAATCTTTGAAAAAGATGAATTAATGAAAACAGACGGCAGCTGCTACACCGTTTATACCCCATATTCTAATAAATGGCTGCAGTCATTGAAGCAAAGTGATCTTATACAGTTCGATTCTGAGAGCCTAATGCACTATTTTCTAAAACAACCAGAACGGATAATTCCTTCTCTTGCAAGTATCGGGTTTTCCGGTTCAAACATTCCGCTTCCTCCCTCGCATGTGCGGGAGGAGGTGATTGGCAAATACGACTTAACACGGAACTTTCCAGGGCAAGGGGGCACCAGCCAACTGGGTGTACACCTGCGATTCGGAACTATCAGCATACGGCACCTGGTGCAAACGGCACTTAAGCTGAATCAGGTGTTTTTGAAGGAGTTGATCTGGCGGGAGTTTTTCATGCAATTACTCTGGCACAAGCCACATTTGCAGAATCAATGTTTCAAACGACAGTATGAAAGTATAAAATGGAGAAACAGTGAGGCTGAATTTATTCGCTGGTGCTCGGGGAACACTGGTTACCCTATTGTAGATGCCGGAATGAGAGAACTAAACCATACGGGCTTCATGCATAATCGTGTAAGGATGATCACTGCCAGCTTTCTTGTGAAGCATCTGCTGATCGATTGGCGCTGGGGTGAGTCATACTTTGCATCAAAGCTTCTGGATTACGAGCTTGCATCCAATAATGGAAACTGGCAATGGGTTGCAGGCTGCGGTTGCGATGCGGCTCCTTACTTCAGAATATTCAACCCATTACTTCAGGCGAAAAAGTTTGACCCGCAGCAGTTATACATAAAAAAATGGGTGCCGGAATTTGGTTTCCCTCAATATCCAACACCCATCGTTAATCACGAAGAAGCAAGAAAGAGATGCCTGGCTGTATATGGCAACGCAGTGGCAACAAAGCTTTAGGTGCTAATAAACATATTAGGAACTTCGACTGCTAGGTCTTTTCTATTCAATTGTTGAAAAATGGAATAAAGTTTTTCAATTGCAGCTCGTCCTTCAGAACCAAAATCATCAGTAAAGTTATTTACATAAAGATCAATGTGCTTTAGCATCACTTCCTCATCCATTGCTTGCGCATGCTCTGTGACGAAAGCAGGCAGTTGCGGATAGTGTTTCCACGCGTATTCCACGCTTGCTCTAATCAGTCCATTGACTTTCAACTGCACTTCTTTTGAGATCGTTCGTTTTACAGCAATACAGGCAAGTGGTATAGGAAGTTGAGTTTGCTCTTGCCAATGCAAGCCAAGATCGAGCAACTTTATCAAGCCTTTTTGTTGGTAAGTAAACCTGTTCTCGTGTATTAACAAACCAATGTCTGCCTTGCCTGAAAGCACTACCGCTTCAATCTGCGAAAACACTACCTCAATTCGTTTATTAGCCTTTGGAAAAGCGAAGCTTAATAAAAAATTTGCTGTTGTGTTCAGCCCCGGTATAGCAATACTACATTGTTCTACTTCTCCAATCTTTACATCTTTGCCAGATACGAGAAGCGGTCCAACACCATTTCCTAGCGCACCACCAGCCGTCAAGGATATGTAATCTTTAATACTTGAAAAAAATGCAGGGAAACTCAGTTTCACCACATCCAGCTTTCCCGCAGCTCCAAGGCGGTTGAGTGTCTCAATATCTTCAAGAACCGGATCAAAATGCAGTCCATCACAATCTAATTTTCCGTTTACAAGGGCATCAAAAACGAAGGTGTCATTGGGGCATGGTGAAAAGCCTATTGATAGCCTCATGGTTGCAAAATCTTTGAAATCAATTCAAGCACTTTGATGTTTAGATTGGCCACTGCTTTGGACATTTGCCATTTGCTCTTATCACGTTCTGTTGCATAATTAGATACAGCTCGCACTTGCAAGAAGGGAATTTTTTCCAACAAACAACTATAGTGCAGAGCAGCTCCTTCCATTGATTCCACATCAGTTTGAAGTTTTTCTTTATAGTATTCAACACGAGCCCCGGTCGTCGTTATTTCATTCACTGTTGTTGCGTCTACTACATTCAATCCACAAGATGCCAGTAAACTGTTGTTGTTGTATAGTTTGCCTTTCTTCCAGGGATATTCGTCCGGGTCCTGAAGTTTCAAGTCAAAAATTGAATGGAAACTTCTCTCTTGTGTAACGCCCAGATCGCCAATACACTCGCTCCTGATCACTAACACTTCTCCCAATTGCAAATCATTGCTTAAGCTGCCACAGATTCCAGCCTGCAACACCAGTGAAGGACGGTTAGTGTGGAGCATCTTGGTTATATGATAGGTTGCAGCAGCGAGGCCTATCCCCGTGATTACAAAACTTGTTTTACTCCTCAACTCCTGATCTCTGTTAATAGTCTCCAACGTGGGTTTTATTTCAAAAGCGGTTGCTGCACACACCAGTAAATGCATGAAACAAAGTTAGCTTCAAACAAATTGTTGCACGCCTGTAGCTTGGTTGGCATTAAGGGCATATCAATAGACAAGGATCTGCAACTATCTTTGCCAAAAATTTTCATCTGAAATGGTGTACCTGACCCGTGTGGAGCATTTCAATGCGGCGCACAAATTGTTTAATCCTGACTGGAGTAGAGAGAAGAACGACGAAGTTTTCGGTAAATGTGCGAACGACAATTGGCACGGGCATAATTACGAGTTGTATGTTACAGTAAAGGGAATACCGGATCCTGAGACCGGGTTTGTTTTTGATGTGAAGAAGCTAAGTGCATTGATCAAAGAACATGTGATCGAGAAAATAGACCACAAAAACCTCAACGTAGATGTCGAGTTCCTCCGCGGTCAGTTTTGCTCGACAGAAAACCTGGCTACCGGAATTTGGAGACAGCTAAAACCTCTGTTGCCGGATCGTGTTCAGTTGCATTGCATTAAATTGTACGAGACACCACGGATATATGTTGAATATTTTGGAGAATAGCTTAAAGTTAACCTATGGCTAAAGTCGCAGTTTTCAGAAGAGAGCACTTCAATGCTGCACATCGTCTATACAATCAGCAATGGACGGACGCTGAAAACAACAGTGTTTTCGGCAAATGCAGTTTGCCCCATTACCATGGGCACAATTATGAGCTTGAAATCAAAGTTGTTGGTGAACCTGACCCCGCGACAGGTTTTGTCATTGACATGAAGAAGCTTTCGGACCTGGTGCAATTGCACGTTGTTGAGCGATTTGACCACAAGAACCTCAACCTTGACACAGAAGAATTTAAACACCTGAATCCTACTGCAGAGAACATCGCAATAGTTATTTTTGACCGTCTAAGGCCGCATTTAGAAGAGAAGTTTGACCTATTTGTGCGCCTTTATGAAACACCCCGCAATTTTGTGGAGTATCCCGTGATCTAAGAACATAAGAAAAAACTGAATGGCTTACCATAAATCAGAGCATTATGATAGCTCCGTAACAGAGCAGTTATTGGAGCATTACCGTAAAATTATTGAGATAACAGGCGAAGACCCTAATAGGGAGGGGCTGGTTAAAACTCCTGAACGAGCCGCAAAGGCCATGCAGTTTAATATGCAAGGATATGGTCAGGACGCAGTGGCTATTTTAAACTCAGCCCGGTTCAGAGAAGACGTAAGTGAAATGGTTATTGTCAAAGATATCGAGCTTTTCTCCATGTGTGAGCACCACTTACATCCCTTTTATGGTAAAGCACACATTGCGTATATCCCGGATGGATATATTACCGGCTTGAGCAAGCTTGCGAGAGTAGTGGATGTGTATGCACGGCGATTGCAGGTGCAGGAGCGATTAACCACTCAAATTCTGGCCGCCATCAAAGAAAGCCTACAGCCTTTGGGTGTAGCCGTGGTTATAGAAGCAAAGCACCTGTGTATGATGATGCGGGGAGTACAAAAGCAAAGTTCTGTCACCACAACTTCAGCTTTCGATGGCGAATTCCTGAACAACCATGTTACACGCAACGAATTTCTTAAGTTAATATCTTCCGACCTTAGTTGATGAGGTGAAATGAAACTGAGAGATGGAACTAACACCAATTACTGATAACTTCCCAACATGAAGCATGCATTTGTTTTCCCAGGACAGGGTGCACAATTTCCGGGCATGGGAAAAGCTCTGTACGATACCAGTTCTTTTGCAAAAAAATTGTTTGAGAAAGCAAATGAGATACTCGAGTTCCGGATTTCTGATGTAATGTTCGGTGGTTCTGAAGAAGATCTAAAGCAAACTAATATAACACAACCTGCCATCTTCCTGCATTCAATCATAGCATTTAGAAGTATTGAAACTGGTAGACCGGAAATGGTGGCGGGGCATTCGTTAGGTGAATTCTCGGCGCTTGTGGCAAACGGAACTTTGAGTTTTGAAAGTGCTTTGCAACTAGTGAGCATCCGGGCAAGTGCTATGCAGAAAGCATGTGAGCAAAACCCCTCAACAATGGCTGCTGTACTCGGGCTTGAAGACGAAAAGGTGGAACAGGTCTGCCATCAAGTGACCGATGAGACCGGCGAAGTAGTAGTTCCGGCGAACTATAATTGCCCCGGCCAGATAGTAATCTCCGGAAGTTTAAAGGGTATCGAAGTTGCCTGTCAAAGGCTGAAAGAAGCAGGTGCAAAAAGAGCAATGGTGCTGCCCGTGGGCGGCGCTTTTCATTCGCCACTCATGGAGCCGGCGAGGAAAGAGCTGCAACAGGCTATTACTGATACAACCTTTCACTCACCCTCTTGTCCGGTATACCAAAATGTAATTGCAAAGGGAGTGATCGACAAAGATGAAATTAAGCATCATTTGATAGACCAGTTGACCGGGGCGGTAAAATGGACACAGTGTGTTCAGGCAATGATCTCAGACGGAGCTTCCCGCTTCACCGAAGTGGGTCCCGGTAAGGTATTGCAAGGGCTGATTGCAAAAATCAATAAACAAGTACCGGTGGAATCTGTGAGTTGAGAATTGCGGCGTACCCAAAAATGCACAAGAAAAGCTGATACGATAAACTTACTAATGTAGTTAAAGGCTGATGCCGCAATTGGCCCATTCGGAATCAAAAACGGCGTTGTACTTCTTATAAAAATTCATAGCGGGCTCATTCCACTCCAGCACTTGCCATTGTACGCCATTTAGCTTTTTTCGTTTTGCTTCTTCGATAATTTGATCGAACAACAATTTCCCCAAACCCTTGCGCCGGATGTCTTCACTTACATACAAGTCTTCCAAATATAATATCTTCCCTTTCCACGTACTAAACCTGATATAATATAACGCGAAGCCCTGGATAGTGCCATCTACATCAGCTACAAATGCCCACCACACAGGTCTTCTACCAAAGCCGCTTTCTGAAAAATGTTCAAGTGAGACGGTTACTTCTTTAGCCGCCCTTTCATAACGTGCTAATTCTTTCACCAATTCCATCAGTCGTTCACAATCTTCACGCGTAGCTTTTCGTATGTTTATATTCATGTTTACAGCAGAATGTTAGGGCAGCAAAAGTATCTAGATTTTTTGGTGGAAAACATTTCAAGTTTAGTCAATGAAAGAGCTTTTCAATCAACTCGCTGCGTATCATCTTTGGGCTAATCAGTTACTGCTTTCTTCAATCAGCAGTTTGCCAGAAGAGATGCATACCAAACAAGTGGACGCGAGTTTTCCAAGCTTATTGAAAACGGTACAGCACATGTGGGATGCAGAATTTATTTGGTGGCAACGGATGAAACTGCAGGAGCGGATTACAGCTCCCAGTCAGAACTTTACTGGCGGTATGGCAGAAGTCATTCGCGAGTTGATACAGCAAAACAAGCAATGGAGCCAGTGGGTGGGGGCGGCACAGGAGCATCAGCTTGAGCACGTCTTTCAATATCAGAATACAAAGCGTGAACAATTTAAGCAGCCTATTTACCAAATGCTACTGCATCTGTTCAATCATGGCACCTATCATCGAGGGCAACTTGTAAACATCCTGCGGCAACTTGGCGTCGAGAAAATTCCTGCCACAGATTTCATAGTTTGGAGCAGAAGAAAACTTTAATATAGGATTGCCATCCTCTAGTTTGCACATTAGCCGTTTGCACATTTTAATACGCCCATTTCACCAACGTAGCCCCCCAGGTGAAGCCGCCACCAAATGCCGCCAGTACAATGTTGTCTCCCTTGTTCAGTTCTTGTTTCCAGTCCCACAGGCATAGCGGAATTGTGGCTGCAGTTGTGTTACCGTATCTATGAATGTTGAGCATTACTTTTTCTTCCGGTAATCCAAGGCGCTGCGCCGTAGCATCTATTATTCGTTTGTTTGCCTGGTGAGGTACCAGCCATGCAATGTCGTCGCCAGTAAGCCTGTTGCGCTCCAGCAATTCGGCGCTAACGTCGGCCATACCTTTCACGGCAAATTTGAACACCGCCTGGCCTTCCTGGTAAATGTAATGTTCTTTGTTATTCACAGTTTCCTGGCTGGCAGGCTTCATCGATCCTCCCCCCTTCATATGCAAATGCTGACAGCCGGCGCCGTCTGTCTTTAAGATACTGTCTAACACTCCAAAGCCCTCGTGGTTAGACTCGAGCAAAACGGCACCCGCTCCGTCACCAAAAATGATGCAGGTAGTTCTGTCGCTATAGTCAACGATAGCGCTCATTTTATCAGCACCTACTATTACTACTTTCTTATAGCGACGGCTTTCAATAAGCGATGCGCCGACGGTAAGCGCATATAAAAATCCTGAGCAGGCGGCACTGATATCAAAACTAAACGCATTTTTTGCCCCCACTTTCGCTGCTATAATGTTTGCTGTTGCGGGAAACACCATATCTGGTGTTACTGTCGCACATATGATACAGTCTATCTCTTCGGCAGAAATGCCCCTTTTTTCGCAAAGCTGTTTCACCGCCGGTGCTCCCATGTCCGAGGTAGCTTTGCCAGGTTCTTTCAGGATCCTTCGTTCTAATATTCCTGTGCGGGTGCGAATCCATTCGTCGGTAGTATCAACAATTTTTTCAAGATCGGCATTCGTGAGTTTATCTTCTGGTACATAACCTCCAACAGCGGTTATGGCAGCAGTGATTTTTTTATCCACAAATCTTTTTTTCGCAGCGAAGATACGAACCCACATGTACGCTCAATAGCAGGGGTAAACCCCGCTTGAATGCATCTATGGTAGACTTTACCGATTCACAACGGCAACTAGAACACTGTTACAGTATATTCGCCGCATGATCGCATATCTGAAAGGCCGTTTTACCACCAAAACGCCCTCGTATGTTTTTATAGAAGTCAACGGTGGTGTTGGATATGAAGTTCAAATCAGTCTTAATACCTTTTCTAAAATCCAGGATCTGGAAACCGGCACTTTGCTAACTCATTTGCTGATTAAAGAAGACGCTCATACCTTGTTCGGATTTTTCGAGACTTCGGAAAAAGAAATGTTTTTGATGTTGTTGAGTGTATCAGGGGTGGGTGCTTCTACCGCACGTGTGATGCTTTCCTATATGAAACCCGAGGAACTGAGCAGAGCCATACTCCAGGGAAATGCCAGGTTGCTTGAGAGCGTAAAAGGCATTGGAAGAAAGACCGCCGAACGCATTATTTTGGAACTCCGCGATAAGATCTCCAAACAACCCGTTGGAGTAAATATTTCCTCTATACAAAGCAATAGTTTAGGATTGGATGCGTTAAATGCCTTGGTTGCCCTGGGCATAAACCGCCAGGCTGCCGAGGGGGCTATTCAGAAGGCCATGCAACAAAATGCAGACGCCAATGTTGAAGAGCTGATAAAGAAAGCCCTTCAAAATCTGTGATATCCTATTTCGATTAACTAATTGTTGAGAAAATCTGACTTGGCGCATCTTTCTACCTATATTTTTCGGTCGCTGGTAGCCACTATCCTTTTGACCGCTGCTCACTCGCAGCTAAAGGCGCAGGACTCTACTATGCGCTTTCCTCTTAACGACCGTAGGGGAGACGCCTACACCTATCCCCGACGTAATAGCTTCGATTTTTCCGATACAGCTTACATTAAAAGAAACGTTGAATACGATCCAAAGACGAAGCAGTATTATGTAGTTGAAAAGATAGGAACCCGTTACTACCGTACTCCAATGACCTTTTCTATGGAGGAGTTTGTAAAGCTGCAGGGTAGAAAGGACGAAAACGAGTATTTCCGAAAAAGATCGAATGTTTTATTTGATTTAAACAGGAGGAACGCGAAACCTAATTTTGGATTTTCAAAAGATTGGGTAAACAGGATCACCGGAAATGGAAAAGTTGACATTCGGCCCTCAGGCTATATCGATATAGCCGCCGGTTACCAGGGGCAAAACATCAAAAATCCAACTCTGCCTGAGCGGGCACGCAGAAACGGAGGTTTCGACTTTCCCATGAATGCTCAATTGCAGGTAGATGCCAATATTGGCGATAAAATAAAACTGCCGATCAATTATAATACTCTTGCCAACTTCGAGTTCGAAAACCAATTAAAGCTGGATTACCAGGGCAAGGATGATGAAGTGCTGAAACAGTTTCAGGCCGGGAACGTGCAGTTTGCTTCCAAGAGCACACTTATCCCGGGAGCTCAATCCCTTTTTGGCATCAAATCGCAACTTCAGTTTGGTAAGCTTTACGTTTCAGGAATACTTGCCAACCAGCGCTCCCAGCGCCAAACAGTAGGATTACAAGGAGGTGCAGCTACACAAAATTTCAGTATAAAAGCAGATGAATACGAGGAAAACCGTCACTTTTTGATGGCTCAGTATTTTCGTGGCCAGTATAACACTGCCATGCAACGCCTGCCGGTAATAACCTCAAACGTGCAGATAATGCGGGTGGAAGTATGGGTTACCAACCGTACGGGTATAACTACCGATACCCGTGACATCGTTGCATTCATGGATCTTGGCGAGGGACAGCCTTATAACCAAAACTGGGGAGGTGCACCCGGAACTTTGCCATCGAACGATGCCAATAGTTTATACAGCAGCCTTTTGAATAATGCCGCGGCACGAAACTCAACTCAAGCCACTAGTGCTCTGCTAGGAATGGGTATGCGCCAGGTGGAAGATTTCGAAAAAACATTTGCACGTAAGCTTCAGCCGACCGATTATTATTTCAATCCACAGATTGGCTTCTTATCGCTCAATCAAACATTACAGGCGGACGAAGTGCTGGGTATTGCTTTTCAGTATACATACAATGGGAGAGTATACCAGGTTGGAGAGTTTTCGCAAGATGTGCCGCCAGACAGCACAGCCAACTCGCAAAAGGTGTTGTTCCTGAAATTATTGAAAGCCACTTCGCAGCGCCCCAACCTGCCGCTTTGGGATCTGATGATGAAAAACGTGTATAGTGTCGGTTTCGGACAGCTGGAAAGGCAGGACTTTCAACTTAATATTGTTTACGAAGAACCAAGCAAAGGTGAAAAGCGATACATGCCGGAAGGTACAGTGAAACCGCAATTAGAAGGTGCACCACTGCTTACACTGCTAAATCTCGACCGCCTCAACAATCAGAACGATCCGCAGCCGGATGGTGTTTTCGATTATGTGGAAGGGTTCACGGTGATCTCCCCTCAAAGCAGGATAATCTTTCCAGTGCTGGAACCGTTCGGCCGTGACTTGGACACCGCCATCTTACCGGCACAACGCAATAGCATACTCTACTACCCTCTATACGATACTATCAAAGCCATAGCGCAAACCTTTGCACATTTAAACCGTTTTAAGCTCGTTGGCCGATCAAAATCCTCTGTATCCGGCGACTACCAATTGGGCTTTAATATCCCCCCGGGCTCGGTTACTGTGACCGCCGGAGGTCAGCAGTTGAGAGAAAACGTGGATTACGAGATCAACTACGATCTTGGCACCCTACGAATTATCAATCCGGCGATTATAAACGCGGGATTGCCGGTGCAGGTAGGTTATGAAAACAACGCAACATTTGGTTTTCAGCAGCGAAGCTATATGGGGTTTCGTTTAGATTACCTGCTGAATAGAAATCTTACGCTTGGTGGCACCGTCATACGCCTCAGCGAGCGGCCATTTTTCAATAAACAGATTTACGGCGATGATCCGATCCGAAACACCATGTATGGATTGGATTTTGATTTTAGAAATAATATTCCAAGGCTCACTAAATGGCTGAATAAACTTCCTTTTTATTCCTCTAATGTGCCTTCATCTATCACCGCCTATGGCGAAATGGCTGTTTTAAAGCCGGGCCATGCTCCACAGATCGGAAAAGGCGGTGAAGGCGTGATATATATTGATGATTTTGAAGGTACCCGCAGTAGTATTGATCTGCGGTTCCCCATAAATAATTGGGTGTTGGCTTCTGCACCGCAGAAAGCTGTCGACAAAAATGGCAACATTTTGTTTCCGGAAGCAGAACTGAATAACGACCTGGAAAGTGGCTACAACAGGGCAAAGCTGGCCTGGTATAATATAGAGCCGGTTCTGCAGGAACGCAGGAGTCCCAATAACCCGATTAATGACGTCAAGGAATTATCGAAGCCCGAGACACGACAAGTGCTCCAACGCGAAATATTCCCGCAACGCTCAAATGACTTGGGTCAGGCATTATTAACCACCTTTGACCTGGCGTATTATCCAAGAGAAAAAGGTCCTTACAACTTTGTTACAGATCGGGATCGCCTCAACGAAAACGGGCGGTTGCTACAACCTCGTAAATCCTGGGGTGGAATTATGCGGAATGTGGACCAAACAGATTTTGAAACCAGCAATATCGAGTTCATCGAGTTTTGGGTACAGGACCCTTTCATCAACAAACCAGCAAGTCCCGGTGGTGAACTGTATTTTAATTTAGGTAATATATCAGAAGATATTTTAAAAGACGGAAAGCGCTTATACGAAAACGGATTGCCATCACCCAGCAATCCTAATGTGCCACTCGACGAATCTGTATGGGGCAAAACTCCAAAAAATCCTTTACAGGTAACGAACGCATTCAGCAACGATCCTGGTGACAGAGCCTCGCAGGATGTAGGCTATGACGGCTTATCCGACACGGCCGAATTGAAAAAATTTGACCCCTATTTAAGTCAATTGCAGGCAAATTTTGGTGGGGGACCTGTAGTGCTGAATGCTTTGGCGGATCCCGCAAACGACAACTTCAGAGGCTATCGCGATATCTACTACGACAAGAGAGGAGCAGGCATATTGGAAAGGTATAAGGACATCAACAATCCTCATGGCAACTCACCCGTGGCTGCAGCAAATGATCAATTCACAAACGCATTTACCTTATACCCCGACCAGGAGGAACTGAACCGCGACAACACCTTAAACGAGAATGAGGAATATTTCCAATACCGAGTGGATCTGAAGCCCGGAATGAGCCCAGCCAATACGCGGTTTGTTACTGACAAACGCATTGTAACGGTGGACCTGGCGGACGGCTCGCGTCGTGATGAGACCTGGTTCCTTTTCCGCATACCGGTAAAAGAGTTTGACGCGAAAGTGGGTAATATTCCTGATTTTAAATCCATACGTTTCATCCGTATGTTTCTCACCGGGTTTGAAGACACGGTGGTGATGCGTTTTGGAAAGCTTGAGCTGATCCGCAACCAATGGAGAAAGTTCAGCTACGAAATCGACTCTACGGGCGATTACAAGCCGCTTCCGGCAAATGATCCTACCTCCTTAAATATGCTTGCTGTTAACCTCGAGGAAAATGACCAACGTCAGCCCATTCCTTATCGGCAGCCTCCTGGTATTGAACGGCAACAACAGATTAGTAACAACAATGTGCAACTATTTCTGAACGAGCAGTCTTTGAGTCTAAAATTGTGTGACCTGCGACCACAGGAATCGCGTGGGGTATTCAAAACCATGAACCTCGACCTCCGACAGTACGGAAGATTATCAATGTTCATGCATGCGGAATCAGGTGGTGCGATAGATGATTTAAAGAATGGGGATTTAAATGCTGTAGTTCGGATCGGAAATGATTTTGTAAGTAACTACTACGAGATAAAGGTTCCACTTAAGATAACGAGGTGGGGCGTAAGAGATTCGCTTGTTATCTGGCCCGACGAGAACAATCTTGACTTCGACCTCGATATTTTACCACAGATTAAGTCGCGCCGGAACAGAAGTGGGAGTAACAGCTACTACACTGAGGTGATTGATGGAAAAACCTTCGCCATAGTTGGTAATCCAAATTTGGGAGAGGTTCGAGGGATGCTGCTGGCAGTGGAAAACTCTAACTCTATCTCTAACTGTTCAGAGGTTTGGTTCAATGAGCTCCGATTATCCAAACTCGATGAAAAAGGAGGTTGGGCTGCGTTGGGCAGGGTGGATCTAAGACTTGCTGACCTAGGTAGCGTCAGCTTCACAGGAAGTGTTCGTAGCCATGGCTTTGGTACTTTAGAACAAAGAGTGAACGAGAGGAGTCGCGAAGATTTCACACAGTTTGATGTTAGTGCCAGCCTTGACCTTGGAAAATTAATTCCCAAAGAAGCAGCAGTGCAAGTGCCGGTGTATGCCAGCATCAGTAAAACCAGCAGCACTCCGGAATATGATCCATACGATCTCGATATCAAGTTGAAAGACAAGCTGAACGACGCTCCTCAAGCAGAGAAGGATCGCATTAAAAACGAAGCCCTCGATCAGCTGACGATAAAAACAGTGAACTTCACCAATGTCAAAAAGAACAAAACAAACAACAAGAAGCCACAACCCTGGGATATTTCCAATATCGATTTAAATTATTCCTTCACACAGCAGGAGCGTACCAATCCAATTTTAGAAAGTGAAGACATAAAGCGCACACGGGCAGCCATCGGCTACAATTTTGCACCGCAGCAGAAATTTATTGAGCCTTTAAAAACCTTGATTAAGTCGAAGTCGCCATGGCTCTCACTCATACGTGATTTCAATTTCAATTATAAGCCTTCCATAATTTCTTTTAAGGCAGATGTCTTCCGCCAGTTTGGTGCTGTGCGTTCAAGAAATGTTGGTGGGGGCAGTAACTTTAAATTCCCTGAGACTTTCGACAAATATTTTTATTTCGACCGATATTACACGATGCGTTGGGACCTTACTCGTTCCTTGACGCTTGACTTCAATGCTATCAACAATGGCCGTATAGATGAACCCTTCGGGAGAATTGACACCAAGGAGGAAAAAGATTCTATTCGCACAAACTTGTTGAATGGTGGACGAACTACCCGCTACCATCACGATCTCACGTTAGCATACACGTTGCCAACCCAAAAACTGCCTCTCCTCGACTGGACGACTATCAGGGCTACGTACACGGCCAAATACGACTGGATTGCTGCTTCGCTACTGGCGAAAAGCCTTGGGAACAACATACTAACTGGGCAGACGAGAAATCTGAATGGTGAATTTAACTTCGACCAGTTATATAATAAGTCTAGGTTCTTACGTGCCGTGAGCACGCCGAGGGTGGCTGCTCCGAAACTGCCACAGCAGCAACAGAAGAAAGACTCTACTGGTAAAAAGCAAAGAGATCCGAACCAATTGCCACAAGTGAGTGCAGTGCCACGCTTCCTTACCCAATTGGCTACTTCCCTCAAAAGAATCGGAGTTCAGTATACGGAGGATCTTGGTACCTTGCTCCCAGGATATCTGGACAGTACTCAATACCTGGGGCTGAATTTCAGAAGCCGAAATCCGGGGTGGCGGTACGCTTTGGGCTATCAGCCCGATACAAACGCCATCAACGCACTTGGTGCAAAGGGCCTGCTGACGCGAGACCCGATCTTCAATCAGCTTATTCAGCAACGCTATAATGAGAAGCTGAGTATCACCGCACAGCTAAGTCCTATCAGGGATTTGATGGTTGATGTAAATTTTGAAAAAACCTTTGACAAACAATATTCAGAGCTCTTTAAAGATACGAGTGGTGCAGACGGTCTGCGGAGGTATAATCCCTATGCAATAGGCAGCTTTAGTGTCAGCTATATTTCATATCAAACTCTGTTCAGCAAGTTCGATCCCAACCAGGTCACCGAGACTTTTAAACAGTTCGAGGCTAACCGGGTAATTCTTTCAAACAGGTTAAAAAGCGTGAATGATTATGCTTCGGGCAACACAAACACCCCAGATGGGTATGTAGAGGGGTACGGCCGTTACGCCCAGGATGTGCTGATCCCGTCCTTCCTCGCAGCCTACACCGACAAGGATCCTACTTCAATTCAGTTGATAAAAAACTCAAACAGCAACTTGCGTTCTAATCCTTTTGCAAGGCTGGTACCCAAGCCAAATTGGACGATTACTTACAACGGCCTCTCACGAATTCCAGGCATGGAGAAGATATTTACGAATTTCACGCTTCGGCATGGATACAACAGCACCTTGAGCATGAACAGCTTTAATACAGCTTTACTTTTCCAGGATCCATTCCAGATTGGTATGCCTTATTTCCGCGACAACCAGACAGGAAACTACATCCCCTATTTTCTTGTGCCCAACATAACCATTGCGGAGCAATTCAGCCCGCTGATTGAAG
>DASQNW010000163.1:0-1546 GCA_035644775.1 Chitinophagaceae bacterium
CAATATACTCCATCAGAACTGGCTTCGATCTTACAAGTAGAATACATCATTACGGGAAGTGTAGCCCAAGAAAAAGGAAATGTGAACACTTCTTCCAATCATCAATCCAATGAAACGAGAAAGATAGAAGGCAAGGGTAATAGCTTACAACTTCAGGAAAAGGAAAATACAACAGGTTTCTCTACAACAGTTCAAAATATTCAAACGAACGTCTCCATCTCCATATATAATGACAAAGGGGAAAAATTATATAGCAAGTCACGAGAGTCCCTTATGATGACCACAGAAGCTTATAAAAGCACTTTACAGTATCTGTTAAAGCGTACCCCTCTTTATAAGCGTTAGTATGCAGGGTAGTAAATCCAAATCCTGGGGTGCAGCTTTTGCTGCGCCCTTTTATTTTAAAAGTAATAAATGGCATAAAAACGGTTTGAGTCAATACAATTTCCATTTCTGCTCCTGCCCGGTTCACGACTTATGTTAGTATCCGAGTTAGCATCCATCGCTTTGACATTTAAAACATTAAGGTGGAAGACCTCATCAAACTTTGAGTGCCAGATTGTATATAATGCTGAGAAATGCGTTAATATACTATAAGCGCTTTTCAAGCATAATCAAATCCTTCGCTTGCCGGCCATTCTCAAGAACCGGCTCTTTGTAGTTGTCAATAAAAAAGTTTTTCAATCGTTCTTTAACAACAAATCCCACTTTCTGGTATAAGTGCAGCTGCATTACGCTGGTATCTGCTGTACCTATTACTATTTTTGAAAAACCTTGTTCTTTAGCCCTATTACAAGCGTCTTCAAGCAATCTTTTCCCAATCCCTTTACCCTGAAAGCCTTCTTTTACAGCAATGTTTTTTATCTCAATAGCAGCTGGTGTACTTCTGACTGACATTAGCACATATACACCCACCACTTCATTACTTATTTCAGCCATATAAACATCCGAAACAGGCAAATACTGTTGAATGACTTCCAAAGATGGATCAGCCAATAGTAATAATGGCAAGGGAGGCAACTCGCCTGAATGTAACCTTCTGATCTGTAATAATGATAGATCAACTTCTGTCATTTTCTATTCAAATTGAGTATTACCTCCAATCCCAAATTACTACCACCCATTCTCCATGGCTATCCGTGAACTTGTGAATAGGAATAAAACCTTGTTTCTGATGCGCTTTCAGTGAGCGGGGGTTAGAGGTGGCAATATCCGTAATGATAAAATCATGTTGACTGCTATACAATTCTTTATGCTTTTCGTAAAGACCTGTAAACAAACCCTGTCCCCTATAATCTTTGTCAATGCAAATTTGCCCCATGCCATAAAAAGAATAATCCAGCAGGGGCTTATCTCTGTATTGTACTTTCTCCATCGCCTGAAGAAACAAATCCATCTCTCGATGAAAAGAGCGGGAAGCTAATGGTGTGGTCAGAGCATACCCTACTACCCGGTTACCATCCTTTGCAATCACTGAAGGGGCTAAAGTATGCATCCCTTCCAATAAAGCAAGGGGATACAACCAGGTTACAAACCCTTCCTGCTT
>DASQNW010000164.1:0-1646 GCA_035644775.1 Chitinophagaceae bacterium
TGTTGTTGAACCTGGGTAACCTTGATTTAGTATCGTCTTTATATGGTTCTTGTGCCATTTGTACTCGTGATAGATTAATTAGTGCGATTAATGTTGATTAAAAAAACGTGCCTCTGGCGGCTAAATATAAGAAACATAACTCCAGCACTCACCCCAAGTGCTCCGTCAGGAGGGCATCGCTCCACATTTCTTCAAGTTTGTAAAACTTCCTGCTTTCAGGCATCATAATGTGTACTACCACATTAACGTAGTCGATCAGGACCCATTGTAGTGCCTGTCTCCCCTCGTGGTGATATGGGTTTTCTCCACACCTCTTCTTTACGTCTTCTTCTACGGCATCAGCAACAGCCCTGATCTGGGGTTGATTATTAGCTTCACAAATGATGAAAAAATCGGCTACCGCTTCGGGTATTTTGCGCAGGTCAAGAGATACTATGTTTTCAGCTTTTTTATCCTGTATAGCTTTTATGATGGTCTTGTAAATCTTTGAGTTGCGATTTAAACGGGCAACACCTTTCTTTCTACTTGTTAATACTTCCAATGGTTCCAAATACAAAAAACGTTTATGATGATTAAGATGAAATGCAGTGCGGTGATGGCAGGTAAGACGTCAATTTATTTAGGTATAGTTTTGTCCAAAACTACAGATTAATTGCCACTTACTGATCCTTTACGGCACCGTTTTATAGAACTGCTAACAGTGGACAGCACCAACAACTATGCCATGGGGCTGGTGCATGAAGGGATGGCGCAACATGGTACAGTTGTGTTTGCAAACGAGCAAACCAACGGCAAAGGTCAGCGTGAAAAAAGGTGGTACTCTGCACCTGCAGAAAACATCATGATAAGCATTGTGTTGAACCCTTCTCCATTAACCATAAGCCAGCAATTCTATTTGAGCATGGCCACTGCTTTAGCCGTGCAAAAATGGTTTGGTTCTGTTTGTGGTGATGAGGCCAAGATCAAGTGGCCCAACGATCTATATTGGTGTGACAGAAAGGCAGGAGGCATACTGATCGAGAATGTGCTTTATGGATCCGAATGGAGGTACGCGATCGCGGGAATAGGTATAAACATTAACCAGACTGATTTTGGTTTGCTGCAACAATCAGCAGTTTCGTTGAAGCAGATCACAGGTCGTCACTTTGATACACGTGAGCTAACGGAGAAGCTGCTACGTGAATTGGAACTAAGGTATCAACTGCTCGAAAAAGATACTATGAGTGTTCTACGCGACTTTAACTCCATATTATATAAAAGAGGAGAACGGATAAAATTCAGGAAAGGAGCAAGAGTATTTGAATCCGTTGTAAAAGAAGTTACCAGTGCCGGCAACTTGATTACCCAGCATGAAATTGAAGAAGAATTTGCCCCGGGAAGCGTGGAATGGTTGGTTAAATAAGGCGTTTCGCCTGACCTGTGAGCGTTAGTCCTAAGCTCTCGGTAGTTTCCCAAAGCACAAGCCCGGGTTGAAGCGTTGTCTTGAATGTTCCAAGATCATCCCAACCAAAGGCTGAGGCGGCGTTGCTTGTGGCGCATCGTAACAAGTATTCTGTTGAAATTTTTGGGAAATGCTGCTGCAGAGTGGCTGCTTCCATAGCAATGCTTAATTGCGTGTTACTACTATAACTGTCGGTGCCAAGTAC
>DASQNW010000165.1:0-10791 GCA_035644775.1 Chitinophagaceae bacterium
CAAAAAAGCCACCTGCTTCGAGATGTTTTCGGAGCTTTTCGAGTCCTGGTATGAGGTCAATGCATATCCTTCGTCCGGGGGTATATCTATTTTCTTCAAAGACATTTCCGAAAGAAAAAGAACCCTCATCGCGTTGGAAGATTCTCAAAGGAAACTTGCAGAAGCCGCCGATCAACTCAACTCAATTCTCGAAAGCATAGGTGACGGTTTCTTTGCTATGGACAATAATTTCATTGTCACTTATTGGAATAAAAAAGCTGAGGAGATTTTGGGCAAGAAGAGAGAAGAGATTATTGGCAAGAATGTTTGGGACGAATACAAAGAGGCAGTCTCACTTCAGTTTTACGCCAAGACAATAGAAGCCATGAGCCACCAGACGCCGGTGCATTTTGAAGAACATCTTCCATCCGTCAACGCCTGGCTTGAGGTGAGTGCATATCCATCGAAAAGTGGTCTCTCGGTTTATTTCCGAAATGTCACCGACCGCGTTCAGCAAGAGAAAAAACTGTCCCTCTCAAACGAACGTTACGAGCTGGTGACTAAAGCCACTACTGACGCAATATGGGATTGGGATATTGCTGCTAACACTATTTATTTCAACGAAGCTTTCACTACTCAATTTGGTTATGCGCATTCTGTCAATTCTCTCGCAGAGTCATGGAGCAACAACATATATGCAGAGGACACAGAAACTGTTTTGGAAAGTTTGAGCAATGCACTTGCCGATGCAGCAACTAAAACGTGGGAATGTGAGTATCGCTTCACACGTGCGAATGGTGATGTTGCGTATGTCTATGACAGAGGTTTCATCCTGAGGAATAATGCTGGAGAAGCCATAAGGATGGTAGGTTCCATGCAGGATACTACCAGACAACGCGAGGCAGAGATGGAGCTGAGGAGGCTTTCGCTTGTAGCAAAGCAGACTGTGAATGCTGTTGTAATTACGGACATAAACGAAAAAATTACCTGGGTAAATCAGGCATTTACTGACATCACTGAATACAGCTTTGAGGAAGCTGTCGGTAAAACGCCGAAAGAGCTGCTGCAAGGTGAAGAAACGAGTGAGGCTACAAGAGCCTATTTGCAACAATGCATCCAGGAAAAGAAGCCATTTAGTTGTGAGATTATCAATTATTCCAAATCAGGAAGAAAATACTGGATAGAAATAAATGGACAGCCGATTTTTAATCATAAGGGCGAAGTGGAACAGCTTTTTGCCATCCAGACAGACGTAACAGAACGTAAAAAAAACGAGCAGGCAATACGCCTTTCCGAACAGCGCTACAAACTGCTTTTTTATCAGAGCCCGCGGCCAAAATGGATTTTCAATATTGATACTCTCCGGATCGTTGAAGTAAACGAGGCCGCTTTACAGCTTTATGGTTATAGCAGAAAGGAGTTCTTGCAGCTCACCATTACTGATCTTAAGGTAAACGAAGACGTAAAAGAGTTCAACCAGTTATTGAAAACGCTTAAAAAGGACAAAGACTTTGCTTATCAGAATGTGGTACGGCACCTCAAAAAGTCGGGACAGCTTTTTTACATTGACATTACCACCCATAGCATTGAACTGCCTTCGGGTATGCATGTTATTGTTGTAGGCAATGATGTCACCGAGAAGTTTGAACTTGAAAAAATGTTGATAGAAGAAAAAATCTCGGCCCAAAAAGAAATAGCCAAGGCAATAATAAACACACAGGAAAAGGAAAGAAGCGAGATTGGAAAAGAACTACATGACAATGTGAATCAAATACTCACTACTGCAAAGCTATATGTCGAGAATATTCAATACTACCCTGATCAAACTGACCAGTTCACATTCAAAGGGCGAGACCTCATCCAAAAGTCCATCAATGAAATAAGGTACCTGTCCAAACAGCTTGTTACCCCTGTTTTGAACGATCTTGGCTTCAAAGCAACCATAGACGAGCTCATCACACACTACCAGTCTTTAAACCTGTTCAAAATCAATTTTACCTACACTATCAAGGATGAGAAGATAGACAAGGGTTTGCAGTTGACGATATACCGGATAGTGCAGGAACAGTTAAACAACATTGTGAAGTACGCGAAGGCGGAGAATGTAACGGTTATAGTAAGCCAGCAGAAAACCTCGTTCAAAGTATTTATATCGGATGATGGCATAGGCTTCGATACGTCAAAAGAGCCACGAGGTCTCGGCTTAAGTAACATCAAGAATCGAGCAGAGGTATATAAAGGCAAGGTTGTGATTATCTCATCACCGGGCGCTGGTTGCAGTCTCAAGATCATTTTTCCATTATAAGTGACCTTCTGCAAGTCAAAAACACGCAAAGCTGCACAGGAAGCAATGCTTCTTCTGAACGTGCAGCAATGCGTGAATGGGTGGATTAAAAACGGTAGCCAAATCCTATCTTGAAGGACTGGTTGTAAGCCTCGAAATTTTTATTAGCATCTGCTCTGGATAAGCCATGATCGTAAGTAGCTGATAGATTCACACCATTGTTGAACTGGTAGCCAACTCCACCTGTTACACCAACATCCCACCTGTTGAACTGTTCTGTAGCATCCATTTTTTTGTTCAGGAGATTGAAGCCCATAATTCCGGCAGTAGTACGTAAGTCTGCCTGGGACAGATAAGAAATCTGCGGCCCGGCAAATACTTGCAATCCACCAATTGTAGCTTTTGCCAACACAGGTACATCGATGTAGTGTGAAGTAAGTTGTGCTCTTGCGTCAGCACCAACGAATTCTATACTTTTTAAACCTATACTGCCTTTCATTTCATATCCTTTCTGTGCATAATAAATACCTGGTTCAATTGCAAAGGATCTCGTTACAGGAATATGAACATTTCCGCCTGCAAAAAATCCCGAACGATTGCTGGTGGAAACTTTGCCACCCGTGTAATCAAGTAGATTGTTGAAACTATTCATTGCTTCTCCTCTTATAGCTGACGAAGCATACCCACCCTTAAAACCAAACGAAGGTTTTGATTGCGCAAAAGAAGTTGAGGTAACAACCAGCAGGGCAATTAGTAAAATATGTCTTTTCATATCAAGTGCAGAACGTGGTTTTTCAGTCGTTCCAAACCTGTGAAAGGAAATTACCTGCTTTGATTAATCGCTGGAAGATAAGGTTGTGTTAAAGGGAATTTGCCGCAAAATTTACTCTGCGCTTTTTGTGCTGCTATCCGATGTTGCCGATTGGGGCTGATTCAGAGAATCTGTTCGGGAAACAGAACTTACCCCGTTCGCCACAGAAGCCGTTGCTTTTTTAGAACTGTTAAGAGGAGCACCAACAGCGATATCACAGCGATGAAAAGGTTGTCCGTGCGCCGGGTTAATTGTAGGTAATGCACCCTTGGCTACGGTATTTGTTGGTGTACTTTGTTTTTTCGAAGGAGCACCTGTAAGTGGAGCACCCACAGCAATATCACATTTGTGGCCAGGCTGTCCATGAGCAGGATTTAGGTTGGGTGCTTTTGCTGCCGCAGTCGGTGCTTGCACCGGCGAAGGAGTAGAAGAATTTAATGGAGCTCCAACGGCAACATCACATCTGTGACCTGGCTTTCCATGCGCAGGATTTAAGCTTGTTGATTGCGTGGCGCCTTCTGGGGATGTGGTAGCAGGCAGATTTGCCAAGGCAGGAGACAAGGCCGATACATTGCCGTTTGAAACGGGATCCTTAAATAATAAACCTTCCGTGGCTGCCGCCTTTGGAAGCAGGGCGCCATCTGGCACATCGCACCTATGTCCGGGCTTGCCGTGAGGGGGATTATACTTCAATGAAGAGCCTGCAATAGTTTTTTTGAAGTTCGGGTCAGAAGATAAACTCGATGAATGGTTCGCTGCAAATCTTTGTTCACCACTAAACACATCGGTGAGGGTGAAGGCCAGGATAGAAGCCGCACCTACAAAAGCAGCTATAATAACGAGTGGGGTTGCTTTTTTCATAAAGTTTGCACAAGATACAACAGCTATGGAAAAGGGCGAAGCTGGGGGTGTTTCTTAGACAAACCCTAACAGTTTAGACCGGCAGTAGCGAGTCAGCTGTTCAGCTTATCTCACTCGTATTTCTTTTTGGATGTGAATGGTGCAATGATGTAGATAAGGTATGGCTATGAAACTTTTTTTCTTAAAAGCAGCAGAGAAGACACAGCTGGCATTGATTTTATGTAATATTGATATTCAATCTTCATTTATGCTGGTTCAGATATTACGTGTGAAAGTTCAACAGTTGATCGTAAGCGAGAGTTCAGAATCTTACCCCGGAAGTATTGCCTTACCGGATGAAATTATAGAGGCATCAGGATTGCGCCTTTTTGAACAAGTGCATGTTAACAACCTTAGCAATGGCAACAGAATTGTCACCTACGTAGTGCGTAGCAAGCGCGAAGGATTTGTTACATTGAATGGTGCCGCATCAAAACTATTCAAGAGAGGCGACAAGATACATGTGCTCTCCTACGGATATTTTACTGAGAACGATGCCGATGATTTTGAACCAAGGATTATTTATACAGACGCGGAAAATAAGTTGATAGAAGCAAAAACTTATTCTTTTTAGTGAAAAAGTGAAAGCGCTTTTTAGCAAGTTATCCGACTGGCAACATTGGCCTTTTTATCTTTTCTACTTTCCCATATCGTACATCTGGCTATGGTATTATCTGCGTACCAAATCGCTGTGGTTTTTCACCTCTTCCAATCCTACGCTTGCGTTCGGCGGCTTTGAGGGGGAAGGCAAAAGTGTGATGTGCAGCCGCCTGCCTCCTGAGTTTTGTGTTCCGAGTGTTTATGTTGAAAAAGGATCTTCAATTTCAAAGGTGCTTGAAGCCGTCGAGGCGCACAAGTTCTCATACCCGTTTATCGTAAAACCGGATGTGGGTATGAAGGGTATTTTGTTTCGCAAAATTGAATCTGAAGCACAGCTCATTTTGTATCATGAGCGGATGCCAGCAAAATATATTATTCAGCCGTTTCTTGATACCGCGATTGAGGTGAGTGTATTCTATTGCCGGTTGCCCTCTAACAGCCGTGGCATGATCACCGCGCTTATACAAAAAAACCTTTTTACCGTGCAAGGCGATGGCATATCTACTTTGCAACAACTCGTAGAGCGCAGCTTCGGACCGGATAAACATCTTCTGCGCCAGCATCAGCAACACTTGAAGAAAGTGTTGGCTAAAGGTGAGCATTATGTTTTGTCGTATATAGCTAATCTTGTTAACGGTGCCCAATTCATCAACCTCACACACCTGGTGGACCAGGAACTAGTATCAATCTTTGACCGCATTAGTCACCAGGCTGACTTTTTTTACGGTAGGTATGATATCAAGTGCAATTCGGTAGAAGATCTAAAGGTGGGTAACTTCAAGATACTTGAATTCAATGGAGCCGGTTCGGTGCCGAATCATATCTATACAGGTACGTTTACTCTTACAGGTGCTTATCGCGAAATTTTATATCACTGGCGCCTGATGTACCAAATTAGCAAAGAGAACAACCGCAAAGGCTATCGCTATTGGAGCTTTAACAAAGGCCGGCTTTTTCTTAAGCGCTCAAAACAGCATTTTAAATTGCTGCAAAAAATTGATAGAGAGTTAGTGCTTGAGTAATCTTTCAATAAAAAACGTAGTCGCCAATTCGGTGATCCACTGTATTGGAATCGTTAGATCAACTACTAAGAGCAAATACTTGCTGTCAGGTAAAATCTTCAGTGGCATCTTTTTCGTAAAAACCCTTGCATTTCCGAAAAAGCCCTATTATGTTTGTGACGTTATTACGAATCATAACTGACAGTTCTCTGCTGAAAGCCCTCAGATGATTTCCGTACCTGAAAGCTGATCTGCACTAATAAGTACATCCCTTTCATTTACGGTCACTGGTTAATTCCATTCCTGAAAATCCAATGTGCGTAGTATTTGATCTTAGGTAGACTTAATTGATTTTATAAAAAGAGTATGAAACTTCTCGCTTTATTAGAGCTGATAAAAGCAAACAACGGTGAACTCAAAAGGCTTTACCCTTACGACTGCAACATTGGTGACAACAGCATATCAAAATCACAATTGTGCTATCTAGTTTGCGAAGAATATATCCACGAAGTCGAAACTGACGGGTTTTACAAAACCCTAAGATTAACGGATAAGGCGAAAGAAGTACTCGAACGAGCTGAAGTTTGATTGTTTTGATTTGTACACAAAGTCTTCCGGGAGGAAGACTTTGTTGCTACTAATACTATCGTTTATCTTTCCTCATCATAGATGTTTTGCCTGCATATAAACCTTTGGCATAGCCTACAGTTTCAGCAACTGCGGGCAGCGGATCACTTTCGGCACCTTCATATTCAATGCCTACTAAATAGCGAAATTTAATCTTCTCTAAAGCGTATATAATAGAAGGTAGGTCCAGAACTCCGCGACCCGCTTCAATTGTATCACCCTTGGGTTCTGTGGTGTTGATGTCTTTGAAGTGCAAGTCGTACAATCTTTCCTTGCAGTTAATGATTGCCTCTGCAGGATCCACTTTGGCCCGGGCTGTATGGCCCACATCAATACAAAGACCAATTCTTGCATCAAAGTCCTTCACTGCTTTCCAAACATCGTACGGTGAAGGAAAACGCTTGTCTTCAGGTCCATGGTTGTGAATTGCCAGTTTTATGTTGTAGGTCTTTACCATTCGATCGAGTATTGCCATTGAGGCAGGGTGGGGGCTGCAAACAATGGTTGGAATGCCGCAGTCTCTGGCATATTCGAATGCTCTTCTAATATTCTGCTCATCATTTTCCATTGTGATGTTACCACAACTTAGGGGAGTGATTCCTGCAGCCTTTAATTTCTGAACTGCAAGTTTCCTTTCTTCGGAAGTCGAGTTCAAGGGGATATGAAAGTCTTTAACCGAGATGTACTTTAGGTTGAGGCGCTGCAAGGCTTTAATGGTTTCTTCCAGTGAAAACTTCCGGAAAGTATAAGAGGCGACTCCTACTCTGAAATCATCGAGTAGAGATCTCTTCTCATTGTCGAACAAGTTGTTTTCAGCTGCAAAAGATCCTTTAATCAACGGTAAACCAACAGCACTGATTGCTCCGCCTTTTAAAAGCAGCCGGCGAGATATACTTTTCATGTGGGGCAATTTTGTAGGAATTTAGCCAAAAAAAACGTCAGCAAGCTTTTCATGCGCTGCAAAAAAGGGCGGCTGGCTGAAGGCAATCGTCTAATCGATCAAATTATCTATTTCAGAACTGGTAGAAATCCTTCAATTCTTCTAAGGTTCACTTTTCTGCTGCCCTTTGCTTTCGTTTGATTTTACTTGTACGTCCTGGATGGATTTATTGCCGGTGTCTTGTGTGCCTCTGTAGCCATTTTGTTTTTCGGGCACTCCTTTTACCCTCAGATCTTCTTCTATTTCCTTGTTGGTTAGTTCACCGCCATTATGTTCATTGATGTCCATAAACTATTTTCGAATATGCGTTCAAATAGGTTGCCAAATGACAATAAAGCTCATTAGTTGAATCAGCTCTTTTGAGCTGGGTGCTGCCACGATGTCTTCATCAGGTATAACATTCCACAAGCTGTGATCATTGCAGCACTGTAAAATATCATTGGAATTCTTTCAAGATTCTCCTGAAACAACCAGCCCGCTGCTAATGCTCCTATCCCGATACCTGCTTCGAGAGCAATGTACATGGTAGCCATTGCTCTACCGCGATGTTCCGGATTGCTCAGGTCAGCGGTCCATGCTGCAGACGCCGGTGAAAATATTCCCACACCGATGCCGTAGATTATCGTTCCTGTCATAAGTGATGGAATAGATCTTGCCCACCCGATCAGGCAGACAGATATGGCTATAAGGGAAAGTGCAATTTTCAAAACATACACCCTCCCTTTTCTGTCGGAGAGTCGACCTGCTGCCAGCCGAACTAACAGTGAAGATGCCGTGAACACGATGAAAAATAAGCCTTTATTGCGAATACCAAGGTGATCACTCCAATCGGGAATCAATGTAAGTACCGTACCGTAACTCACATAGCCAAGGAAAGTGATGGCAGCAGCTGGTAACACCAATGGTTCTATAATATCTTTTTTGTGGAGCTTTAATAAGTCTAGACGAAAAGGTTGCTTTTGCTGATGCGTTTCCTGCAGGTTTAGAAGGATGGCAATAGACAAGAATGCGAAAGCTGAGGAGATATAAAAGAGTGTATTAAAAGAATATAAAGAAGTAATATAGCTGCCTACTGCTGGTCCTATGGCAAGACCAGTGCTGAAACAGAGCCCATGAATGCCCATTGCTTCGCCCCATCTATTAGCAGGAATTATATCGGAGATATAGGCCGCCGTAGCCGTTGGTTTAAAACCGGTTGAAAAACCATGAATCAATCTGATAAACAGAAAGCCTGCAACAGATGTCCATACCGGGTATAAAAAGCCGCACACAAAGCAAACGAGTGAGCCGATAGCCATCACCGGCACACGGCCAATGGTATCTGTTAAGCGTCCACTGAAAGGGCGTGAGATTCCGGCTGTAAACGTAAATAATGCAATAATATAACCCTTGTATCCTGCTCCGCCTATTTTGGTAAGATAAGAAGGCAGTTCTGGTATCAGCATATTGAAGCTGGAAGAAAATAGGAATGAGCTGATGCAGAGTAGCCAAAACTTCAGGCTAAAAATCGACGCACTCCTTTCACTCATGCCACTGCTTTAATGGCCAAAGATATATTTAGAAGTAGTTGAATTACGGGGAAGTGAAGAGCCCGGAGCAGATTGTGATAAGAAGAAGTCAAAGATTCCTACACATCTATTCTCGCATATTTTGCATGACTTTCAATAAACTCCCTTCGAGGTGCTACTTCATCGCCCATCAGCATGCTGAAGATGCGGTCTGCTTCGGCAGCACTCTCAATAGTCACTTGCTTGAGCGTTCTGGTAGAAGGGTTCATTGTCGTTTCCCACAGTTGTTCTGCATTCATTTCACCCAACCCTTTATATCGTTGTATATGCACGCTGTCTTCTTTTCCTCCGGCAAGCTTTTCTACCAATTGCTTTCTTTGATCTTCGTTGTAAGCATAAGCCTGCTCTTTTCCTTTTTTCACGAGGTATAAAGGTGGTTGCGCAATAAAGACATAGCCTTGCTCCACCAGTTCTTTCATGTACCGGTAGATGAAGGTTAGAATCAATGTAGCAATGTGGCTGCCGTCTACATCCGCATCTGTCATGATGATCAACTTGTGGTAGCGCAGCTTCACAATATTTAACGCCTTTGGATCTTCAGGGGTGCCGACAGTTACTCCTAAAGCCGTGTACATGTTTCGTATTTCTTCGTTTTCATAGATCTTGTGTTCCATGGCTTTTTCCACGTTCAATATCTTGCCTCTCAATGGAAGGATAGCCTGGAAGCTCCTGTCGCGACCTTGTTTTGCAGTACCACCGGCCGAGTCACCCTCAACCAAATACAACTCACAGCGCTCAGGATCCCTGTCCGAACAATCGGCAAGCTTACCGGGCAAACCTCCGCCGCTCAGTACACTTTTCCTCTGCACCATCTCGCGGGCTTTCTTTGCAGCTGCTCTTGCCTGTGCAGCAAGAATGACCTTATTGATTATGTTTTTTGCCTCCCGGGGATTTTCTTCCAAATAAGCCTCAAGCACTTTCGATACAGTAGTATCAACAATGCCCATCACTTCATTGTTCCCAAGCTTTGTTTTTGTCTGTCCTTCAAACTGTGGCTCTGGTACTTTCACCGATATAACAGCACTTAAGCCTTCACGAAAATCATCGCCTTCTATGGAAACCTTTGCCTTTTCAAACAGGCCCTGCTTATCACCATAGCTCTTGAAAACCCGGGTTAAGGCACGACGGAAGCCAGCTACGTGAGTGCCGCCCTCGATAGTATTGATGTTGTTTACGTAAGAGTAAATGTGTTCACTGTAGCTGTCATTATAGGTCATCGAAACTTCTACTACCACATTGTTCCGATCGTCCTTCCCATCTACATAAAGTATTTTGGGGAGCAGTGAAGTTCTGCCGGCATTCTTATCCAGCATCTCCACAAATTCGATGATGCCGCCTTCGCTGAAAAATGTTTTTGAATAAGTGGTGCCATCTTCGTCCTTCTCACGTAAGTCGTTCAAGGTGATGCTCAAACCTTTGTTTAAAAAGCTCAACTCACGCAGTCGGGCTTCAAGAATGTCTTTATTATAATCAGATGTAATGAAGATGGAATCATCGGGCCAAAAGTGCACCGTTGTACCTCGTTTTTCTGACACGCCTATTTCTCTCACAGGGTACTGCGGCGCACCAATGCGATACTCCTGTTCAAAGATTTTGCCGTCGCGAAACACAGTTACGTGGAGCTTTTTACTCAATGCATTTACGCAGCTGACACCTACGCCGTGCAATCCGCCGGAAACCTTATAACTATCCTTATCAAACTTACCCCCAGCATGCAGCACAGTCATCACAACTTCCAATGCGGAACGGCCTTCTTTTGCATGAATGCCTGTGGGGATACCGCGACCATCATCTTCTACGGAAACAGAGTTGTCGTCGTGAATGGTAACAATGATGTTTTTACAATGACCGGCCAGCGCCTCATCAATGGAGTTGTCCACTACCTCGTAAACCAGGTGATGCAAACCTTTTACACCAATATCGCCAATGTACATGGCAGGGCGTTTACGAACGGCTTCCAGACCTTCCAGAACCTGGATTGAGTCGGCGCCATAAGAAGGAGTTACAGTAGGGATTGCAGCTGTCAGACTATCTAAGATTTCACTCATTTTTCGGGGGATTTAAAGCACTGGAACCAGTGC
>DASQNW010000166.1:0-1982 GCA_035644775.1 Chitinophagaceae bacterium
TGCTGCTGGTAACCGGCCATACCCACCAGCCGGTGTTTGAATCGCTTACGCACATCGAGCGGCTGTACCGCCAGCTTCTTTTTGCGCAAAAGCAGGATGATGCCGGCATGATTGAAACCCTGCAAAGCGAGATCGCACGGCTGAAGCGGAAGTACACCCACGTGCCGGAAGATTACCTGAAGCTGAAGCCTTGTTATTTTAATTCGGGCTGCTGCTGTTTCGATAATGGGGGCATTACCGGCATTGAGATCAGCGACGGCGTGCTGCGGCTGATTGAATGGAAAAGCAAGGGAGGTCCGCCGGAGCGCATTATCCTGGAAGAAACCCCGCTGGACGAATTGGTGGAAGCCCTGGGAGCGCCATGAGGTTTTGAAAAAGTCTGGTTAGCAAGCCTGTTTTTCAAAACCTCATGCGAACGGCTTAGAGACTTAAAGGTTCGTAATGTTGCAAGCTTTATTTACATATATTTGATTCTACTAACATCAGTTGCGTTTTTCTTGCATCTGAATTTGCATTTGAGAAAATTAGTTTGTACAGTTTCCGATTGAGAACCAATGCTTTTTTGTACAAGGATATGCGGATATTAGGTGTTAGCGGTGATACTATAACCCTCACTTCATGCTGTATTTCAATTATGAAGAGTTCGACTTTTGGAAAGTGTATGACAGCATCAAACGCTTTTATCCTATTGGCATCAAAAAAGATGAAAGCAGACTATACTATTCTTATGCTGGTTTAAAAGAACTGGAACTTATCATCGTGGACAATATTCATGACGACAAACATTTTGAAGAAAGATGGGGAAGTTTCACCAAAGAAGTAGCCACACAAATAGGTAGGGAAGTAGTTGGCACAACCTATGGTCAAGCGCCTTCATTCAGTTCCTTTGTGCTGCTTGAGCAAACTTTTTTGGACAACTTGACAAGAACAAAACAACTTCACTTTTTCGTCAGCTTGGTTGGACCGTTCTACACTATAATAGGTGAAGACCTCAGCACCGTAAAAATTGAAGAAAAACATTACAGGAGCACAAGCTATCTGGTTGTTTCACCAGAAGGGGAATTTGCTGACACCTTTCTCTTTTTGTGCGACAGAATTGAACAGCGTTTTAAAAACTACCGCTTCATCCCGTTCGAACTTTGTAGGCAAACAATTGATGGCTTAGACGTGCACTATTCAGATGAACACCTGAACAAGGTCTTTTATGCACTATTCAACGACCATATTGAACTGGACATTTGGAGAACAATCGGAGACAACTACTATAAATCGGGCGACTGGATTAAAGAAGGTTATGTGGACGAAGGTGGCGGCTGGACAAGCTATCCGCCAACTGAGTGACACAGTACCGCAGCTAACAATGGCTTTAGACAATATGGGCTTTTGAATTTGTTCTGTGCTGAAGAATACATAACTTACTTCTGCAATACGGTTGAATTGCGGTTTTTCAAATATCCATACTGCCTAAAGCCGTTTCACGTTACCTGCCATTTAAGGTAACACACTAAACCAATTAAAAGAACTGCTTAAAGTGAAAACGACTTTTTTATTAATCTTCATTTTAATTTGTGTGACGGAATTTGCTTCCTGCCAGGCGAAGTCAATGCAGACAGTCTTCCAAACAAACCAGCCAGATACAGCAACAGGGTTAAGTGACGTAAAGGTCTATCGGCTTAAAAAGCAAGTTTTGAATGCTGATTTCAATTATGCAAAACTTGATGATATTGATGGAAACATCAAAGACACACTCAATTTAAGAAGCCTGATGCCAATTTTTGAACCTGTTGGTGGGAAATATAAGTACTATCAACTTATTGCAACGTTCAAAGGCCACGGGTACGATGGCGGCGAAGCGCCACTTATAAAAGATTTCCACGACATCCTAATTATAAAGACTGACAACAAGAATAAGATTATTGATGCTTTCCATTACACTCTCGAATGTGCAGAGCCGCCACTCCAATATGATTTATTTAAAAGCT
>DASQNW010000167.1:0-2804 GCA_035644775.1 Chitinophagaceae bacterium
GGAAAAAGACTCCTGATCCAGGGGAACAGGCAACGCTCCATGACACCGGGAAAAGGATATTTTTCAATAGGCAGGAATCCGGAAAAACACAAATAAGCTCAAGGAAAAAGACAATTACAAATTTCTTATCTGGTTCGAGGCAGTGTCTATAACGGATGCTGCCTTTCTGATTACTGGAAAATATTTTCCTTACACACGATTACCGCTTTGGGTGACCTGTGCTAAGCAATTGTTCTCCTCTTACATGAGTCCATGCCTGCAGACTCATTGGTTTCTCACACCATCTTACTTCATCAACTATTTGCTCTGGGAGGCAAGTAACAGAAATTGCGATTGCAACCCATGGAGATGTAAACCGTTTTCAATTGTCTCTGGTGAACTGCTGCCATTGTGCGAACATCCACTTTATTTAAAATGGGGCTTAAGTGCTAATCTTCATAGCAAGACCTTAAGATAAAAATGGGATTAAGTGGACAGCAACACCTTGTCCGCCAAACCCTAGTTCCCAACGCCTGAAGCAATCAGCAAAATCCTAGCTACTTTGAATGATCACGACTATGGATGGAATGATTACTGTTCCACTGGCAGTTTAATACCGAGCAGAAAGCTAAGGCGGGGAGCCGTAATCCTAAAGGATTCCAGGTAGCGCATTTGTCTTGCCTTCGTAGGAACAGAGTAGGAAGCCTCACCATATAGGGATACACGTCCAAGTTTATATTCACTTCCAAGCAATCCGTTTAAGCTTAAGCCTCTATATTGGCCATTATCCAACGGGAAGATTGGTGTAAAAGTGAGCGGCGCTTTTGGTTTCTCTTTGTACACCAACAGGACCAAACTTGCTCCAAGACCGCCGTACAATTTCGCTTTGGCGTCTTCGCCCCCGAGGATGGTTCGTCGAACTAAAATATCGGCGGTTTGGAATAGGAAACTAATCTTGGTTTGCTCGATGACTGGTGTAGTGGGATCGCTTAAATCAGTACGTGAGTACACGCTGCTTTGAATGTGAAATGGCGCGTGATATGTATAGCTTACGCCAACTCCGTAAGATCCTAATTCATACAAAACTCTTGTTTGAAAGCCAGGCGTAGTTTTCCTAAAATGGCCCTTGAATTGGGTATAAGTGCCGCCGACGCCAGCAGAGAATTGTGACCAAGCAGAAACAGAAATACCTAGTGCAATAAGGCTGGATAAAATCTTTCTCATTTAGGTTTGGTTTAGAAGATTCTAATTTATCGGGAAGTAAGCACATCAAAATGCTAAAACCTATTAGTGTATACCTCTATTGTATGGAAGGGACATAAAATTTCTTTAAGGCAGGTATTGTAGTAATAACTATTTAGCTCTGTTTTGGTGTACTGTGGTTTCTTGAGCTAATAACCACTTTGTTTAAAGTGCGACTGAAGTGCTAATTTCCATCCCAGAACGATTGGGGTGAATCTGCAACACCACTATCAGCGAAGGTGCCAAACGCTAAAAGCAGCTTTAAGAAAAAGCTGCAACAACATACAGAAAATGGAATAGAAATGAAAGCAATATTAGCCTTATTGATGATGCTGACAACTACATTATTCGTGAATGCTCAAGACATTACAGGACAATGGAATGGTGTGTTACAAGTTCAAGGCATGCAATTAAGGGTAGTATTTAATGTTTCAAAGACTGATAATGGGTACAGTTCAACTATGGACAGTCCAGACCAGGGAGCAAAAGGAATTCCTGTTACAAATACAAGCTTTGAAAATTCAAAAGTCAGGTTTGAAGTTGCAAATGCCAGGATCGAATATATAGGGGAGTTAAAAGAAAATAAGATCGTGGGAACTTTCAAGCAAGGGGGTCAGGAAATCCCTATGACTTTAAGCAAAAATGCAGTTGTAAAAGAGGCACAAAAAAGGCCGCAAGAGCCAACCAAACCTTATCCCTACTATTCTGAAGATGTGACTTTTCAAAACACGAAAGCCGGCATTGCATTATCAGGCACATTGACACTACCCAAAAAGGAAGGTGTTTTTCCAGTTGCAATATTGATCTCAGGAAGCGGACCCCAAAACAGAGATGAAGAACTATTAGGACATAAACCATTCTTAGTTATTTCCCATTATTTAACCAGAAACGGCATTGGCGTTTTAAGATATGACGATAGAGGTGTTGCTCAATCGACAGGAGACTTCAAAACGGCGACCTCCGCTGACTTTGCAACAGATGTAGAAAGTGCCATGGCTTATTTGAAAACAAGAAAAGAAATCCACAAAAGGAAAATTGGTTTAATTGGCCATAGTGAAGGCGGCATAATTGCACCGATGGTGGCTTCAAAAAACAAAGATGTAAGCTTCATGGTACTATTAGCTGGTACCGGAATTCGCGGAGACAAGTTGTTATTACTCCAGCAAGAATTGATTGGAAAAGCTTTAGGGAGTTCTGAAACAGACATAAGAAAAACACTTCAGACAAATGCCAAAATCTTTGAAACGGTGGTTACATCTTCTGACAGCCTGAAGTTAAGATCGGATTTGAAGAACCTGTTAATTGACGCACTTAGGAATGATACCACTGCTAAAATTTCGGATGGAATGACAAAAGAGGAATTCGTTTCAATTCAGGTAAACCAGATTTCAAGTCCCTGGATGCAGTACTTTTTAAAGTATGATCCGGCAGCAACTTTAGAAAAGGTTAAGTGCCCGGTATTGGCTGTTAATGGAGAAAAAGATCTGCAAGTTCCGCCGAAAGAAAACCTAGACGCAATCAAAATGGCTTTAAAAAAGGGTGGCAACAAAAATGTAACTATTATCGAATTTCCAAACTTGAAC
>DASQNW010000168.1:0-4192 GCA_035644775.1 Chitinophagaceae bacterium
CAATTCCAGCCGTTTCTGTACGCAGCCTGGTATTTCCAAGCGCTACCGGCTCGTATCCTTGTGCTGTTGCCATACTTATTTCACGTTCTGTAAAATCACCTTCCGGCCCGATCAGGATGATAGAGGCCGAAGATCTATTGACCATAGCACCTTGACCAGACAGTTGATTTTTTTCTTCAGGAAGGCAATGTGCGATGAATCTATTTCCGGTCCTTTCTGTTCTTACCAACGTATCAAAAGCTACCGGTTCCTTCAATACTGGCTGCCAGCATTGCTGCGATTGCAACATGGCGCTTATCAAAATATTAGTCAACCTGTCGGAGCGGAATTTTTCTTTCTCTGTCCGATCACATATCAGATGAATAATTTCGTTTACACCAATCTCTGTTGCTTTTTCCAGAAACCATTCAAAACGTGCTGCATTCTTGATTAGTGAAATACCTATGCTGATGTATGGACTGGCCGCTTTTTCGTCTTGAGTTGCTACCACTTCAACTACACAACGCTTCCGGTTATCATCGCTTATGGTACAATTGGCTTTGCGGCCTTTGCCATCGGTAAGCAGCAATTCTTCACGAGATTTCATGCGTAGTACCTGGATGATATGCTTTGACGTGGGTTCATCCAAAACTATTGATGGAGTATTGATTGCTGGTACAAAAAAATAAGGTAAGGCCATTGTACTGCGAAGAAATAAAAAAAGCCCCGTAATTCCGGGGCTTTGAACAATTGGTATCGGTCTATCTAAAATGGGTCTTCTTCGTCGTGTATATCATTCATACGGCTTCCTGTTTGAATGAACATGCGTGCACCACCGCCAGAATCGTTATCAGATACAGGCTTCCAGCTTCCTGGCATATTAGGTCCGCCTAAGCCATCACCACCTTCATCATCATAGAAGCGCTGAATCTCCAGGCGAGCCCTTAGCTTAATGGTTTCCAATGAGCCGTTTCTATGTTTTGCAATACGAATATGGGTTTCACCCCGGTTGCTCTCTCCCATTTCATTCTGTGTCACATCATAATATTCCGGTCTGTAGATGAAACATACCATATCTGCATCCTGCTCGATGGCTCCGGACTCACGAAGGTCACTTAACTGCGGCATCTTGTTACCGTCTTTTCTCTTCTCTACCTCACGACTCAATTGCGACAGGGCAATGATCGGAACTTGTAACTCTTTTGCTAAACCTTTCAAAGAACGGGAGATGGTTGAAATCTCCTGCTCACGATTGGTATTTCCACCGCCTGTACCGCTCATCAACTGCAAGTAGTCAATGATGATGAGGCCAATGTTGTTCAGGTTCTTCAAACGGCGGCATTTGGCCCGCAATTCGAAAATATTCAGGGCTGCTGTATCGTCAATAAATATCGGTGCCTGGGCAAGCTTTTGTATCCCTTTGGCATATAATTGCTTCATCTCATGCTCTTCCAGTTTACCGCGGGAAATCTTTTCCATCAGGATTTCGCTTTCAGCAGAAAGAATACGCTGAACCAGCTGCGCTGCACCCATCTCTAAGGAGAAGACAGCTACTGGTGTTTGCCGGCGCGGGTTGAGTGCTGCATTACGGGCCAGGTTCAGGGCAAAAGCTGTTTTACCCACAGCAGGACGGGCAGCGAGGATGATCAGATCAGTTGGCTGCCAGCCATATGTCACTTTATCGATTGAAGGAAAGCCACTTGCCACACCAGTGATATCCTCATCTCTGTTTCTCAGGTCTTCAATTCGCTGAATAGCTTTTACAAGTGCAGCATCAATAGATTCATAATTATTCTTAAGATGCTTGCTGGTCACCTCGTACATTTTGCTTTCTGCCTGATCCAATAGGTCAAAAACATCTGTACTATCTTCATAAGCATCGCTAATGATCTCACCGCTTATACGTATGAGTTCTCTCTGAATGAATTTTTGGAGAATGATACGTGAGTGAGCTTCTATATTGGCAGCAGAAACAACAGAATTGGTAAGCTTGGTAACGTAATATGGTCCGCCGATCACGTCGAGCTCTTCCTGCATCTTCAGCTCTTCTACTACTGTCAGAATATCGATGGGCTGGCTTTTATTAGCCAGGTTCTTCATAGCCTTGAAAATCCGCTGGTGTGCGTCTACATAGAAACACTCCGGCTTCAGGATTTCCACCACCGTATCGAAAGCACCCTTTTCCAACATGATAGCCCCTAAAACGGCCTCTTCGAGATCTTTTGATTGGGGCGGTACTTTTCCGTACACCATGGTGCTCAGGTCAGGCGCTACTTTTCTTTTGTTTTTCCGGTCTCTGTTTAGGTTAGTCAAATCCATATTTCAAAAAAGCAAAAAAGTGAACCATTGATGTTTCGATCAATGACTATTGGATGTGGAACAGTCTTATTTTAATAAATGATGAAGAAACCGTTACCAGAATGTTATCCGCCTGTCAGTCTACGAAAATACCCTCCTCAGTTGTCAGTTCCTATTTCTATAATGCACATTTTCTTAAACTGTTAACTCACATCCTCGTCAGCTTTTCCACAAACAGTTGGCAGTTATGCACGTTTTGGTTTCTTCCTACAAAATTGCTCAGATTTACCCACACAAAGGATGTTGTGTATAAATAAAGCCAAAAAATAGATCACGATTTGTTTGGAAAAGCAAATTATTGGCTGTTCAGAATGAGCACCTTGGATCTTGAAGCAGTCCTTGTGATGCAGGGAGAGTTAAAAAGGGAGTTTTTCTTATAGAAAAACGTTGTGGACAAAAATTATCATTCAATTTTGCATCGGCAATAATTTGATTCTGAAACATTTTCCTGTCCACTATTATTAAAAATAAACGAAATGAAAATCATTTACTTTTTCATCCTTCAAATTCTTGCCTTAAGTATGTCTAAGACTTATGCACAAGGCTACGGAAACAGTACCATATCTATAGCAGGTGCAATGAAAAATGTAATGTGGAAAGGTGAGTTACAAGGGAGTATCTCATTGGACTCTTTTAAAAACAAACTTCATACCTATGGTATTGGTCCCCTTGAATATTTAAAGGGAGAATTATTGCTGATCGATGGTAAGGTCTATCAATCATTTGTCCGCAATAAGAAGAAAATGCACGTGATTGAAAGTCACCAGGCAAAAGCACCTTTTTTTGTGTATACGCAGACATCGCAATGGCGCGAAAATAGGCTTCCGGACAGCATAAAAACCCTGAACCAATTGGAGAAATACCTGATTTCCTACCATAAGCAGGACCAACCTTTTGTTTTTAAATTAAAAACAAGGATTGCTACTGCGAGAATTCATATTGTCAATTTACCTGAAGGAACCAAAGTTTCCTCTCCGGATGATGCGCATGAAGGGCAAGTTAATTTTACACTGAAAAATACCGAAGCAGATTTGATCGGTTTTTTTTCTAAAAATCATCAGGGCATTTTCACACACCATGACACCTACATGCATATACATCTCATCACAAAAGACCGTAAAGCTATGGGACATCTGGATAACGTAATGTTGGGTAAAGGCACTGTCTTATATCTGCCAGCTGAATAAAAGTCTACTGAAATACATGTCAAGGTCTCTTTTTCCAATCCCTGCTTCATTTGCTTAAAGTAAAACTGCCCTGCCAAAAATTAGAGAATTGTCAGGGCAGATATTCTCATGCATTCACTGCTCGGGCTTTCCTGCCTAACAAAAACAGTATTATGCAAAGCAATGAAAAGGTAGCTTCAATGATGATCCATTGATTTCCGAAATCCCCTAGTGCTCCCTCAGTGATCATGGTCATGAACCTGGAGAAAGCATAAAAACCCCAGAGTAATGAAAGAAAGATCAATCCTTTTTTTACCTCTTTAAGTGCCAAATAGAACAGTGTAATTACAATGGTGAGCCCTACGCCACCATAAACCCCTCGGATAGAGCTGTAAGCGTCCGTATTTGGCAATTTAACGTGTACTAGATCCATTACACCTTGCGGACTGGCAAAGGCCATCAGGCTCACGCTTAAGAGCATAAGAGCAGAAATCAAGATCATACTGATAGAAGCTACATTGATGAATTGATTACGTTTCATGTTTAAAATATTTGCTGCAAAGCTCTTTTAGACCAGATTTTAAAATCTTGGTACAGGTCAAGATTTTAAAATTGCAGGTAACAGTAATTACCAGTCTCGGGAGGTGAATGTGCGCTGTTTGCTATAACAAAAATCAAGATTCCCTGAT
>DASQNW010000169.1:0-5943 GCA_035644775.1 Chitinophagaceae bacterium
GGCAATGGAAGCAAAGCGTAACGCCTACAGCCAGATCTTTTTTCAGAAAAGACAGCGGAAGGGGTTCAACTATCACGAATCAAAGAAGGTGATTCGTGATCGCAACTACTTTGGCTCCCTGATGGTAGAAGTGGGCGACGCAGATGCAATGATATCGGGTCTAACAAAAAACTATCCGGATACCATCCGGCCTGCTCTGCAAGTGATTGGCACCGAAGAAAACGGAAAGAAGATTGCGGGCATGCACCTCATGCTCACCAAAAGAGGACCTCTGTTCATGGCCGACACAACTGTGAACTTCAATCCCACAGCAGAAGAACTAGCGGAAATCACTTTGCTAGTGGCCAAAGAAGTGCGCAATTTCAATATCATTCCACGCATCGCGATGCTAAGCTATTCCAATTTCGGCAGCAGCGATTCCCCGGAAGCCAGGCTTGTAGCCGATGCAAGGCGCATAGTAAAAGAACGCATGCCGTCGCTGATCGTGGATGGCGAAATTCAGCCAAGTATGGCACTGAATCCCGATCTACTCAAGGAAAACTATCCATTTAGCGAGCTCGTAGATATAGATGTAAACACCTTGATTTTTCCCAACCTTTCCGCAAGTAACATCGCTTATAACCTGCTGAAGGAGTTAGGCACTGCCGAGGTCATTGGCCCGATTTTATTAGGACTCAAAAAGCCTGTACATGTATTGCAATTGGGCAGTTCTGTACGTAATATTGTGCATATGGCAACAATAGCAGTTGTGGATGCGCAGATCAAAGGACAGTCTGTTACCGAAGAAGTGGTGCGCCGTTCACCATGGTGGAAAAGGCTAAAAAGAAAAGAACAAACAAACTCTTGATGGGAATACTCAGAGAAATCGGCAGGTTTATATTGATGATGAAGGGGATGTTTTCCAGGCCAGAAAACTGGAAAATGTATTGGAAGGAATTCATGCACCAATGTTCGGAAATCGGGATAGGTTCACTCGGCATTGTCGCCATCATTTCCTTCTTTATTGGCGCCGTATCTACTATACAAACTTCCTATCAGCTTATTAGTCCCCTAATACCACTTTCAACCATTTCGCAGATAGTTCGAGATACGGTCATTCTTGAATTTGCTCCCACATTGGTTTCCATCGTGCTGGCCGGCGTCGTTGGCAGCAAAATCGCTGGTGAGCTGGGCAACATGCGGGTGTCCGAACAAATTGACGCACTTGAGATCATGGGCATCAATACCAAAGCTTACCTGGTTTTACCAAAAATCATTGCGGCCATCGTGGTGATACCGATGCTTATCGTCATTGCCATGGTATTGGGCATCTGGGGCGGCCGCATTGCAGGCACCATGTCAGGCATCTTATCCGCCGATGTATACGACAAAGGTTTGAGAGAGGGTTTCAACGCCTATAACGTATTCTTTTCATTAATAAAAGCTTACACGTTTGCTTTCATCATTGCGAGCATTCCAGCCTTTTTCGGCTACAACGTAAAGGGTGGTGCTTTAGAAATAGGACGAGCCAGCACTAAAGCAGTTGTGGTAAGCTGTATCCTGATCTTGCTTGCAGATTATGTGTTGTCGGCACTCTTGCTGTAGTGACCACCACAGTTTATGAAAAGGTTTACAGCCGTATGACGGGTGTTGAGGTCGGCACCTGATTCACTAGTGAGCTTCCGTTGCGTCGCACACTTGTACGGCAGGATCTCTACTCGAAATAAAACAGGTAACACGTCCTCATCGGCAAAAGGCGTATAATGATTGAAGTAAAAAACATAAGGAAAAGCTTCGAAGGCAAAACAGTTATTGAAGACGTGAGTTGCGTCATGAACGCGGGCGTTTGCAACTTGATTATAGGAAGCAGCGGCAGTGGCAAAACTGTCTTCATGAAATGCCTGGTCGGGCTGTTTCGACCAGATAGTGGAGACATTTTGTACGGCGGCCACAATTTCACCCAGATGAATGTGGAGCAGAGAAAAGAAATTAGAAAAGAGATCGGCATGCTGTTTCAGGGATCAGCCCTGTTCAGCAGTATGACAGTGGAGGAAAACATCATCTTTCCGCTTGATATGTTTACCAACTGGAGCAGGAAAAAAAAGATGGAGAGGGTAAACGAGGTTTTGGACAGAGTGAATCTCAAAGGGAGCAATAAAAAGTTTCCTGGGGAGATTAGCGGTGGTATGATGAAGCGTGTGGGAATTGCCCGGGCTATAGTGCTCAACCCAAAATACCTGTTTGTTGATGAACCCAATTCGGGCCTTGATCCGCAAACCTCCGGCCTAATCGATGAATTGATCAGAGACATCACTATTGAGTACAACATTACTACTGTTATCAACACCCATGATATGAACAGCGTAATGGAAATCGGTGATAACATCATCTATATGTACCTTGGTCGTAAAGAGTGGGAAGGCAACAGCAAAGCCATCATCTTCAGCAAAAACGAAAAACTCAACGAGTTCATCTTCGCTTCAGAGTTTTTACGCGATGCAAAGGACATGCGTATGCTTGAAGAGACTGGTAAGATCTCCAACGAAAGAAACATGAAAGAGCTCACTCACGAAGATGCTCCTACTTTAGTGCCGCCACCAGATGAAGAGCAAACATCTTAGCCGATTGCACCTACAATGGACAGCATTATAAGATTAGCTACTGAAGAAGACTACCCTGCTATCTTTTTCCTGATTCAAGAGTTTGCCGCATTTCAAAGAACTCCTCATAAAGTTTCCAATTCAATTGAGCAGATGAGAAAAGAAAAGGATTTGTTCCGGTCGATTGTTGCAGAGGATAATGGTGAGATTGTGGGTTTTGCCTCCTATTATTTTACTTATTTTTCCTGGACAGGCAAAGCCATTTACCTGGATGATCTGTATGTAGTGGCGTCTTATAGAGGAAAGGGCATTGGCAGGCGTATTCTTGAAGAAATCATTTCGATAGGCAAGAGGGAAAATTGCAAGCGGCTAAAATGGCAGGTATCCAAATGGAACGAGGCAGCAATCAGCTTTTACAAAAACATAGGTGCGGCTATCGATGATACTGAGATCAATTGTGATCTATTGCTGCAATAACTACATATTTGGTGCTGATAAAAAGTGACGCATTCAAATGCCACATGTTCAGTTTTCAAGCAAAAAAACCAGAGGCTAGAGAAGGTTCCTTTTAACTTTCTTCTATGTTCTTTTACCTTATTTTAGCGACTACCCTATTTTTGCCCCGTTTTCAAAACACACCAATTCATGAATTTTGGAAAAGTGAACAACATTACCGGCTGGGTAGTATTCGTTGTCGCATCTCTGGTTTACATATTAACAGCTGAAGCTTCTGCAAGTTTCTGGGACACTGGCGAATTTATCGCCAGCGCATATAAAATTCAACAGCCGCACCCGCCGGGAGCCCCACTCTTTGTGTTGCTGGGCCGCTTCTTTATCATTCTTTTTGGCGGCAGTAATCCCGCGTTTGCTGTGAATGTACTCAGTGCCATTGCAAGTGGCGCTACCATCCTTTTCCTCTTTTGGACCATCACTCACCTTGCCCGGAAATTGCTTTTGCAGACAATAGACGAACCTAATTCCACTCAAACCATATCTATTATGGGCGCAGGAATAGTAGGTGCTACGGCTTACACGTTCTCCGACTCATTCTGGTATAGTGCCGTAGAAGGTGAGGTGTATGCGTTGTCATCTTTTTTTACAGCGCTGGTTTTCTGGGCTATGCTTAAATGGGAACGGGCCGATGATCTGGCAGGTGCAGATCGTGGATTAAGGAACCGTGCTGACCGCTGGATCGTTTTTATTTTCTTCATGATGGGGTTATCGGTGGGCGTGCATTTGCTCAACCTCTTGACGATCCCTGCCATTGTAATGATCTATTATTTCAAACGGTACAACTATACGCGAAAAGGAGCGATATGGGCTTTTATCATTGGCTGCTTGATCACAGGCGTAGTACAGGTAGCTGTTATACAATGGACGGTGAAGTTTGCAGGCAAGCTTGATATTCTCTTCGTCAATGATTTTAATCTTCCTTTTTTCTCAGGTTTCATTTTCTTTTTCCTCCTGGTAGCCGTTTTGGTTTGGTTTGGATTGCGGTCTGCAGCAAAAAACGGCTGGTCGTTTTTGCGTTTGGGATTGTGGTGTTTCATTTTCATGATGATCGGTTACTCTACCTATGTGAGCACCATGATCCGATCTAATGCCAACACGGCAATTGACATGAATAATGTTGACAACCCGATGAGCCTTGTTTACTACCTGGGTCGGGAGCAATATGGTTCGCAACCTATTCTATATGGGCCTCACTTCCAGGCGAAGTATGCCGATAACGACGGCGATGGCATGGTGGACTTGAAAGAGGGTGATATGAAGTACGTAAAGGGCAAGGACAGGTATCTGGAAATAGGTCGCGACCAGGAGCCTGTTTATGAAAACGACGACTATCAATTATTCGTTCGGGTTTGGGACAGAAGCAACGATCAGGGACACGCAGATTTTTATGGGCAATGGCTTAACCTGGAACAAAGACAGGATCCGCAGACAGGACAACAGGCTTATGAAGATCCGTCTTATGCAGACAATATAAAATGGTTTATTACCTATCAGATGGGTTTTATGTACTGGCGATATTTTATGTGGAATTTTGCCGGAAAACAAAATGATATACAAGGCTTCGGCAACAAACGTGATGGAAACTGGATCTCCGGATTCTCTATTATGGATAACGCAAGGCTGGGAGATCAGTCCAAAATGCCTGAAAGCCTGAAAAACAACAAGGCAAACAATACGCTATACCTGCTTCCTTTTATTTTAGGAATCATTGGATGTGTGTATCAGTTCATCAATAGTAGGAAAGACTGGATAGTTAGTTTTCTTCTCTTCTTCTTTACGGGTCTTGCTATTGTTGTATACCTAAACCAACCCGGCAATCAGCCAAGAGAGCGCGATTACGCCTATGTAGGATCGTTCTATGCATTCGCAATCTGGATTGGTCTTGCTGTGGTATCGCTGGTGCGTACAGCACGTGAGCAGGACAACAAAAAAGCATTAACAGGTTTGCTGATACCCGGCTCCATCACTGCCTTCATCGTATGCTTGTTGAGCAACGCTTCTGACTCTTTTAGCGGTGCCTTTATCAGTTCTTTATTTGCAGCGGTGGTATTTGCCGCTGTTGCAGCAATTCTTTTTTACGCCGTGAGGGTCGCATTCAAGAAGGAAAACCTCAGGAATGCCAGTATCGCTGCTTTTGCCTTGTGCATGATAGCCCCGATCTTGATGGCCTTCCAGGAGTGGGACGATCATGACAGGAGTAAGAAGACCTTAGCACCCAGCATGGCCAAAAATTATCTGAACAGCTGTGCACCAAATGCCATCATTTTTACTTTTGGTGATAACGATACTTATCCATTGTGGTATGCACAGGAAGTAGAAGGCGTTCGCCCGGATATCAGGATTATCAACTATAGCCTGCTTGGAATTGATTGGTATGTAAACCAGCTACGTTATAAAATAAATGAAAGTGCTCCGATAGATGTTATCTGGACTCAGGAGCAGATAGAAGGTCGCAAACGGCAGTATTTGCGTTATCAGCCTGCAGGTAACAAGGAAACCTTTTATGACTTGTACGATGTGATGAAAAATGTGTTAGGCCGCGGAGAAAACGTCACGTCTTTTCCAGTAAAACGGTTCCTGGTACCGGTAGATACCGCTAATTTGCGCCAGTCGGGGGGCATTACCGCTACAGACGAACTTGCCAGTCCAATGGCGTTTGCTATTCCGGAGAACACCAACGATCTCACGCTTGCAGACCTCACCGTATTAAACATCATAGCAGCTAATAACTGGAAGCGGCCGATCTATTTCACATCACCTTTCGGTCAGCTCGGGTTTGAACAATACTTGCGCAAGGATGGTATGTCGTACAGGCTGGTACCCGTGAAGAATAAATTTCCGCAACAAAGCT
>DASQNW010000170.1:0-6506 GCA_035644775.1 Chitinophagaceae bacterium
GTTCAAGTTAAGCTCAGCTTGTTCAAGCAGCTTGATCAGTTTGCGCCTCCGCATTGCATACTGGCAACCAACACATCCTCCATCTCGATCACAAGAATTGCTTCTGTAACGAATAGACCCCAGCAGGTGATCGGCATGCACTTCATGAACCCGGTCCCCGTTATGAAACTGGTAGAGATCATTAACGGGTATCAAACTCAGCCGGACGTTACCAACGCTATTTTTGCGCTCAGCCGACATCTTGGAAAAACCCCCTGTATTGTAAATGATTATCCAGGTTTTGTAGCAAACCGGATATTGATGCCGATGATTAACGAAGCTGTATATACCTTATTTGAAGGAGTGGCAGGCGTGGAAGAGATCGACACGGTAATGAAACTTGGCATGTCGCACCCCATGGGACCCTTGCAGCTAGCCGATTTCATTGGCCTTGATGTTTGCTTAAGCATATTAAACGTGTTGTACGAAGGCTTCGCCAATCCAAAATATGCTCCCTGCCCGCTCCTTGCAAACATGGTGATGGCCAAAAAGCTTGGTGTAAAATCAGGAGAAGGCTTCTATGTTTATAGCGCAGGCAGTAAAGACGCGGTGATAAGTGATCGGTTCCGGTAGCAGTAGCAACAGTCTTGCAGGCATATTGCCATTACACTCAACTTCTGTATATTCCACAGTTGAAAGATAAATGTGGTGATTTGAAGATTCAAAACACGTAGAGCTTAATGATTCTGCTTATTGTCGTATCCTCAATTCTATTGCTGATTCTGCTGATCAGCTGGGGTAAAGTAAATCCCTTTCTTGCCTTTCTGTTGGTTTCCATAATTGCTGGCTTGTTGTTGGGTATTCCTGTAAACAAGATAGCCAAGTCAATTGAGAAGGGGATTGGCGACACATTAAGTTCACTGCTTGCCATCATTGTGCTTGGGGCCATGCTAGGCAAGCTGGTAGCCGAAAGTGGCGCGGCGCAAAAAATAGCATCCGTTCTCATGCGCTCTTTTGGAACAAAAAACATCCAATGGGCGCTGGTAGCAACCGGGTTTATTGTAGGTATCCCGCTGTTCTACCAGGTTGGGTTTGTGCTGCTGATACCATTGATATTTTCCGTTGTTTATCAGTACAAGTTGCCCGCGGTTTATATTGGCCTGCCAACAATGGCTGCACTTTCAGTAACGCATGGCTTTTTGCCCCCGCACCCCGCTCCTACAGCACTCGTCGGCCAGTTCAATGCCAATCTTGGTCAAACACTTTTATTCGGGATTTTGATAGCTATTCCTGCGATTATCATCGGAGGGCCGCTCTACGCAAGAACCTTGAAAGGAATACACAGTACTCCGCTTGAAACTTTTCAGCCTACGTCAGTTCCTGAAGATCAACTTCCAAAAGCTTTTCCGAGTTTCTTCATCGCACTGTTCCCTGTTTTGCTGCTAATGATGACAACACTTATGTTGTACCTACCAACGTCAAATGTTGCGCTAACACAAGCGGTCAATTTTTTAAACACACCTTTTATTGTGATGCTGATTGCAGTAGCAGCAGCTACCTACTTTCTTGGAATAAGAAACGGGCGAAGCATCAAAGAAGTAATGAAGATTTATGAGGAGTCTATAAAAGACGTGATGATGATTCTGCTGATAGTAGGTGCTGCAGGCGCTATGAAGCAGGTGCTCGCCGATAGTGGGGTGGACAAAATTATTGCAGGCTCTCTTCAAAATCTTCATTTGCAGCCGCTGGTACTTGGCTGGTTAATAGCTGCCCTAATTAGGATCTGCCTTGGATCTGCAACAATAGCGGGCCTTACAGCAGCAGGTATACTGGCTCCCCTGGTCACACAGGCCGGAGTCAATCCCAACTTAATGGTACTATCCGTTGGTGCCGGCAGCCTTGCTTTCTCTCATGTGAACGACGCAGGCTTTTGGATGTTCAAAGAGTATTATAATTTAAGTTTGAAGGACACCTTCCGCTCCTGGTCAACAATGGAAACGATCGTTTCTATCTGCGGCCTCGTCGGCGTTCTAATCCTGGATGTCTTTGTCTGATTTGGGATCTATACTTCTTTCTTTGAATTAGTAATGACTGAAGTCAATGTTAGTTACAATGGGAAATGAAGGTGCTAAGATGCCGCCACAGGCGATTCAGAAGAATTACCAAAATCAAACAAAGGACGTTAATATGACTGCCCTGAAATGTGAGCTCACCTGATGCTTCAATTACAGCTCTTTTATATTGATATTTTTCCACCTCACTTTTATATCTCCACCCGAGTGAATTTGCAAAGCAATAAAGCCGTTCGCATTTCCTATTTTCTCATCTTTCAGTTTGATCATTTGTCGGCCATTAAGCTTTGTAGTCACCTTGTCCTTGATGACCCGAATTTCTAAGGTGTTCCACTCCCCCGTCTTTAAATACTTTTCATCTGCCGGTGAGGGCTTTATTAGCCACCCTCGACCATAAGACTCGTATATACCTCCGGTGTGGAGATTGATTGGGGCGACTTCCACCTGCCATCCCTGTATCTTCAATCCATCGATAGTAGATCGAAAGAACACACCACTATTACCATTAGCCTCTTGTTTGAATTGAAGCGTAAGAACAAAATTCTTGTAGGTCTTCTTCGTTGAAAGGTAGCCGTATTCTTTATCGGGTCCGCTCTCACAAATGAGTTCACCATTTTCTACATACCATTTCTCCGTTCCGTGAACTGTCCACCCTGTGAGATCCTTACCGTTGAATATAGGTCGTTGCGCAATTAAGGATGACAGGGAGGCTGTAACAATCAAGAATAAAACAAGCTTTTTCACACCAAAGTTTTATTTAAGTTAGATACGAAATACAAGCTCAAAAAATTTTTATTAGATTCATTCGTCGCAATCCATAAAATCCTTCCTTTGAAGTTCGTGTTGTTTTGAAAAATCATCATCAATGGAGCCTCTAAAAATTGCTACCGCCCAATTTGAAAATAAAAGTGGTGACAAAGAATATAATTTATCGATAATCAGGAAGCTCGCAGCCAGAGCTGCCGAACAAAGTGCCAAGGCTGTTGCCTTTCATGAATGCTCTGTAACAGGGTACACGTTTGCACGCAATTTATCCAAAGATCAGATGTTGCAAATTGCGGAACCCATTCCCGGAGGTGCAAGCATTCAGGCGCTGCAGCAGATAGCAAAAGAGTACGAGATTGCTATACTGGCCGGCCTGTTTGAAAAGGACAATGAAGAAAATATTTATAAGGCTTACGTGTGCGTAGATCAGCAAGGACTTGTCGCCAAATTTCGCAAACTGCATCCATTTATCAATCCTCATGTGAAGCCAGGTACAGAATACTGCGTGTTTAGCCTTCATGGATGGCAGTGTGGTATCTTAATTTGCTACGACAACAACATCATCGAAAATGTGAGGGCAACGAACTTATTAGGTGCTGATATCATTTTCATGCCTCATGTTACCATGTGCACCCCTTCTACCAGGCCCGGCGCCGGATTTGTTGATCCTCAGCTTTGGCAAAAAAGAGAAACAGATCCTACGCCTTTGAGGTTAGAGTTTGATGGGATGAAAGGGAGAGAATGGTTAATGAAATGGCTGCCCTCGAGGGCGTATGACAACGGCATTTACATCGTATTTTCTAATCCTATAGGCATGGATGGTGATCAATTGAAAAATGGATGCTCCATGATAATCGATCCTTTTGGCGACGTAGTTGCTGAGTGCCGCCATCTTGGAGACGATGTAGTTAGCGCCGTTTGCACCAAAGAGAAAATTACACAAGCGGGCGGCACGCGGTATAAGAAAGCACGCCGGCCTGAGTTATATAGTCACATCATTGGGCAGGCACATGAGCCAGAACAAAAGGTGGTGTGGCTGAATCCCCCTGATAATCCAAAAGTTTAAATTACGTGCTACATTTTAAAACAGACAGAGCACAGAAAATCTGATGACGGACAGGAAGAAAATGAGCTTGCTGTATAGCAATGCTTCTCTCTCACCTTTACTTGAACCTGAATTCAGGCTGTATGTTTTTGCAAGGTTTTTTTACATTATGGCCTTGCGAATGGTAGCTACAGTTGTTGCTTACCAGTTGTTTCAGCTAACCAACGACTCATTTGCAATTGGGCTGGTAGGGCTTTCGGAATTCATCCCAGTATTTTCTCTGGCTTTATATGCAGGCCATGTAATTGACAAATCGGATAAACGGACGCTGTTGTTAAAAGGGATCTTATCCTATTCGATCTGTGTTGTTGCCTTGATCCTAATCAGCTCGCAATATTTTACGCAATATTTCAGTACTAAAACAATCGAACTATCGATGTACGGTGTCATTTTTGTCACCGGCATTGTTCGAGCGTTTTCAGGCCCTACTTCCACTGCCATCATTGCACAACTGGTGCCACGTCATATGCTCCACTATGCTTCGAATATAAGTTCCTCTACATGGCTTACCGCTTCGATTTTAGGCCATGCATCAGCGGGTTTTTTCATTGCCTGGTTTGGAGTGCATGCCTGCTTCTATATCATTCTTTGCTACGTCTTACTTGCTTCCCTTGTGATTTCCAGAATTGAAAGAAAACCTGTTGTGCAGACCGACAGGGCTATAAAAACCTGGGAAAGTGTAAAGGCAGGACTTTCATATGTTTTCAAGCACAAGATTATGTTAGGTGCTATTTCGCTGGACTTGTTTGCTGTGTTGTTCGGTGGTACCGTGGCTTTGATACCAGAGTTCGCCGAAAAAGTGCTTAAAGTGGGGCCAATAGGATTCGGATGGTTGAATGCAGCTATTGACATTGGGTCTGGTATGATGATAGTCGGAATGACGCTGAAGCCATTGCGACGAAACCAGGGCAAGATATTGATGTTTGCCGTAGGAGGCTTTGGCCTCTGCATCCTGGCGTTTGGGTTATCAAAAGTTTATTGGCTGTCATTTGCAGCGTTAATGATAGCAGGGATGTTGGACGGCATTAGTGTGTTAGTGCGAGGCAATATTTTTCAACTAACAACGCCAGACGAGATGCGGGGTAGAGTTAGTGCAGTCAATTCAATGTTCGTGAATTCGAGCAACGAATTAGGACAGTTTGAAAGTGGCTTCACAGCTCGCTTGTTTGGCGGTGCCGTACCTGCGGTACTATTTGGTGGTTGTATGACGTTACTCGTGGTGATTATTGCGTGGTTTAAAGCCCCGGCTTTGCGAAAGTTCGAGTACTAAAATTTATTCGACAGCTGCTTCAAAACATGGAAAGTTATGGGGCAAAAGCTGGCATTCTTAAGAGTCAGCTTTGGTCTTTTAATGATTACATCTTCGTCCGTGTAGGGAAAACGTGCACAGTCAGAAGGTCGTATTTCATATATCGTGCATCGGTTGTCAGATCCCAGGAAAGGGCATGGTGTTGATTTCACAACAAAGTCTCCCTCTTCATCTACTTTCAAATAAACTTCAATAAACTCACTTTCCTTCATTTTCAAATGCCTGCTTATCCTTTTTACGTCAGGAGTTTTGAACCGGGGAGAATAGTTCTTGCAACACGCAGCACAGGCAAGACAGTCGACGTTCGCAAATGCTTCTGCATGCAACTGCGGCAATTTTCTTAGCACCTTGTTTTTGTCAGCTTTTTTTAAAAACTGGTCGAAGGATTTCAGTTCCTGCCGCGTAGCCGTCAGATATTCATGCGTCATGATGCAAAGTAAAAGGAAGGGTTTGAGCTATCGGAGATAGCACAACAGTTTTAAGGAAACCATAGGTCTTACAGAGCCGCAATGCTTTGTTCAAGTGCTTTGATCTTCTGCTCAGCATCTGCTTTTTTCTGCTGCTCGACGGCAATTACTTCTGGCTTAGCATTTTGTATAAACCGTTCATTTCCGAGCTTCCTTTCTACAGAGGTCAAAAAGCCTCTCTGGTAATCAAGTTCTTTCAACAAGGCATTTTTCTGTATCGAATTGTCAACAGGTGTTTGTGATGTTACATAGAGCGAGTGCTTACCAATCACAAGCGAGAGTGATTCCGGAACGCTTTCCGTAACTAAATCAATATTCTCAGCATTTATTTGCTTCTTTAAGATCTGGTTGAATGTCTGAAAAGATTGGGCATCCTCTGTTTGGATATGTAAGGTTATGGGATCTTTTGGCTTAATATTATTTTTCGTCCTTAATTCTCTCACCGAAGTGATGACCTGCTGCAACAAAGATGCTTGTGCAAGAACGGAGACATCAATCTTGCCTATGCCACTATACTGTAAGATGCACAGGTCGTCACCAGATTTTCGCTCAACTAGCTGGTGATATATTTCTTCTGTTACAAATGGCATGAAAGGATGTAGCAGCTGCATCAGTTGTTCGAAAAAGCGGATGGTTTTTTCGTAATGAAACGGGCTAATTCCTTCTTCCTGGCCTGGTTTCATCCACTCGAGATACCAGCTACAGAAATCATCCCAAATAAGCGTATAGATGGTTTTCAAAGCTTCGCTTAATCTAAATTGCGAGTATAGGTCTTCAACTTCACTCCTCACCTTTATCAGCCTGTTTTC
>DASQNW010000171.1:0-2676 GCA_035644775.1 Chitinophagaceae bacterium
GTACCCGTTAGATTTATTGATGACAACATGATCATAGATGGTGGCAGGCCTTTAAAGGGAGCTGAAGTGTCTTCTCACAACGACCATCGAATTGCAATGGCCACTGCAGTTGCGGCTCTAGGAGCAGAAGATCACGTAACCGTAACCGGGGCTGAAGCGGTAAACAAATCATATCCGCAGTTTTGGGAACACATAAAAACATTGGGTGCGCAAATTTCACTAACCGACAATTAAAAAAATGAACACATTTGGCACCTCTTTCCGGCTCAACATTTTTGGCGAATCGCATGGATCCGAAGTAGGAATTATCATAGATGGATGCCCCGCGGGTTTAGATCTTTCCCAGGACGATTTTACAGCAGATATTGAAAGGCGAAAAGGAGGTACTCAAAAGGGCACCACGCCACGACAAGAAACCGATCTGCCGATTTTTAAGAGTGGGGTTTTCAAAAACAAAACAACAGGTGCTCCACTTACGATTGTATTCGAAAACAACAACACGCGTTCTAGCGATTATGAGAAACATCGACCTTTTCCGAGACCAGGGCATGCAGATTTCGTTGCTCACAAAAAGTTTGGTGGCAACGAAGACTTCCGTGGCGGCGGCCATTTTAGCGGCAGGCTAACGGTATGCCTTGTAGCGGCCGGCGTGGTGGCCAAAAAGTTGTTGAATTCAATATCAATTACAGCAAACCTTCTCGAAATCGGTGGTGAACAGGATCTTGAAAAAGGATTACAAAAAGCGATCGATGCTAAAGATTCTATAGGTGGAATTGTGGAGTGTGTGGTCAAGGGATTGCCAATAGGACTTGGAGAGCCTTTTTTTGGTTCAGTGGAATCACTTCTTGCGCATGCTGCTTTTTCTATTCCCGCCGTAAAAGGAATTGAATTTGGTGCTGGTTTTCTTGCAGCAAAAATGCTCGGGTCTGAACACAACGATCCTATTATGGATATGGAAGGAAAAACTGCATCGAACAATGCAGGTGGCGTTGTGGGAGGCATAACAAACGCAAACGATCTGGTCTTCCGGATTGCCATAAAACCTACATCTTCAACGCCCAAAGATCAACAGACACTCAACTGGGAAACCGGCACTGTAGAAACCTTCTCCGTGAAAGGTAGACATGATCTCTGTATTGCGTTGCGGGTGCCACCTGTTCTTGAAGCAATAACCGCTTGCGTGTTAACTGATTTGATGATGCAGGAAGGAAAGATCAGCAGAATAATATAGGTTCAATTATGCATCAATTCATCATCAGTGCTTCTTTGCAAATAGTGCCTGTGGTGCAGGATAAACATCCTTACGATTGGGTAGACGAAGCTATTTACATCATACGGCAGTCAGGAATTAAACAACAAATAGGTCCATTTGCAACAGTACTTGAAGGCAGCTATGATGAAGTGTTTAGAGTCATACACGAGGTAAATGAGTATTTCTATAAAAAGAATTGCGCCGAGTGGATTGCAAATGTTCAAATCCAAATCCGGAGCGAAGGAGATATTACGAGCCATGAGAAGCTGGCAAAGTTCAGTTCAGAACGTCCTTAGTCTTCCTGTTGCATTCTTCTGCTTTTCCAATTTCTTCAACTGTTCAAATCTGAGGTCAAGCACTTCATAGTTCCGGTCGTTTGTCCAGCTATAGTGCCACCACTCTGTTTCTAGAGGCGTAAAACCATGCTTTACCATTGTCTGTCTCAATAATGACCTGTTTCTAAGAACATCAGGTTTGAGGTTTGTAAAGGAGTGGTGTGCTGTGTCGCTGAAATTGTCAAAACCGGTACCCATATCTGTTTCTTCAGAAGTCTTAAGATCAACCATTGTAAGATCAACAGCGAGACCCCTGTTGTGGTTGGAAGCCTTTGCTGGGTTCGCAACATAACGTTCATCTTGTATCAACTTCCACATCTTTTTCGTGACAGAGTAGGGCCTGTAAGCATCAAATATCTTCAGCGCATAACCGCTATCTCTAAGTTCCTGCTGTACGTACATAAGAGCTCGCGCAGGAGCAAGGCGAAGAAAGCCTTGCTGTCCCTGCACATAAAGTTTCTGCCTCGTAAAGTTATTGGCACTGGCATATCGCAAGTCGTAGATAATGTCAGGAATGATGCTTTTTACTTCAACCATCCGCTTCAGAGAATCTAAACTTATATGAGCTGCTAACTTTTTCGGAGATGTTATCACAACTACTGATTGGCTGTATAAATGAGCAGATGATGGATCGATTATTGCTCCAAATGCGCCGCAAAATAGAAGAGTTCCGAGTAATCTTCTCATCACGTTTAATGAAATCTACCTTTTAGAAATTAATACATTTTAATATCTTGGCAAGCCACATGGTACGAACTTTTTTCATCTTCCTGTGTCTCCTGCTTTTTACTTCTTCCTGCAAGCAGCGAAAACACATCGGACAAAAGATCATTGTTCAGGCACCCGCGGAAATCAACAAGTCTGCTACTGAAATCATCCAGGACGCTCTTGCCGACTTTCTTGAAGGTAACACACCTAATGGCGATTTCACCAATACTTCTAACATCAGGCAGGTAAAGAAATTATATTCGAACAGATCATTTTTGCCAATCTGGTCCAGCAACGGACAATGGACAGAACCGGGCGATTCACTTTTTTCATTGCTTGAGTCTTCATTGCAGTTTGGTTTATTTCCGCAAGATTATCATG
>DASQNW010000172.1:0-3772 GCA_035644775.1 Chitinophagaceae bacterium
GTAAAAAGGCTCTCCGGTCGTACAAACCTGGTCCAGGAGTTCCCTATATCCCTGTCCATTTAATTCGGGAATTGCATCAAACAAAGGTTTGCCGATTACATCTGCTGATCGTCCCCAAACTTCCAGTAGGCTGTCGTTTGCTAATTCAATAATGTATTCACTTCCTTTGGCAATACCAATCGCCACGGGTGCCTGCATAAAAAGGCTATGGGATTCCTCAAGGTCATGGATCCTGTTTTCACGCTGTTCCGCTTTGACTTTATGGGTTACATCTTCTGCAGAGTGGATGATGTAAATTACTTTTCCATTTCCATCGAGGACGGGACTGTTTACCGCTGACCACCAACGTTCGTCAAAGGAGCCGTCATCCGTGGTTATGTCATACCGATGCAAGGGGAGGCGGTGTGGTTCCTTATTAGTGATGGCTTGTTCTAACGAAGCACGGAGCCGCTTTTCACTTGTTTCCTCCGGATCATCAGGTGAATTGGGAAAGGCAGCAAACAGTCCTTTTCCTATCAAATCATTGCGGTTACGTCCTGCAATCTCCAGATAACCTTCAGTCACCGCAGCAATGGTAAAACTAGGTGCGTCTGCCAGCAGCAGGGCACTATTACCTGGCATTGCCTGAAATAGTTCTATTTCTCTGGCTGTAAGTATTTCCTGCCGAGTGTCCATAATCAAGGGAAGAATCGAAGATAAGTAACAGAGGTGTAAATCAGATAGGATGGCAAATGTGTCTACCAATAATTAATCACCAAGAGAGAAACCATACTTCTATATGGTAAAGTCGCTTAGTTGTTGATGCTTTCGGGACGGTAAGAAAATCTCTGATCTTTGTTTACCTCCACTGTTACCGCTGCGATGTAATTTTCTTTCAACAGGGAGCTTTTTTATCTTACCAGCGGTCGAGTATTATACAATTATGAGGTAGACCCTACTTGCAGTGAGTATTTTCGTTTTCCTTAATCCTTCGGCAGGTATAGTTTGAATGTTGCTCCTTTACCTGGTTCACTTTCGGCAGTGATGAATCCATTGTGGTTTTCTACAACCTTTCGTACAATGGAAAGCCCGACTCCTGTACCCTTGTAATCCGAATTGCCATGCAATCGGGTAAAGACATTGAAAATTCGCTCCACATCTTTTTGCTCAAACCCGATTCCATCGTCACTCACCTTGATCAGGAAAAATTGCTTTTGAGGAAATTCTGAAGTAATCCCCTGATCCATTCCTTTGACTCTCTCTCCCTGGATCTTAATTTCGGGCCCGACACCCGGTTTACTGTATTTTAATGCATTCCCAATTAGGTTTTGAAAGGCTTGCTGCAACTGTCGGTGATGCCCTTGAATGATGAATAGTTTGTCTACTGAAACTTTTGCGCCTTTTTCTTCTATTTCTAAATCAAGATCGTTCAGCACAAGGTCGAGGATTTGATTCAGGTTTACTTCTTCAAAAGTTTTGGGGCGCAGGCTCACCTGAGAGTAGGCAAGCAAGTCGTCAATCAGCGAACTCATTCGCTTGGTTGCCAGCTCCATCCGTTCAAAAGTTCTTACCTCTTCTTCGCCAAGCCGATCTTTCAAAACACTCTTAAGACGATCGCTAAAGAAATGAATTTTTCGGATGGGTTCTTTCAGGTCATGTGAAGCAGCATAGGCAAACTCTTGGAGGTTTGCATTGGACCTTTTCAGGTCACTAACCGTTCTCTCCAACTGCAGCTGCGCTTCTTTTATCTGAGTGATATCTGTAAAAATGTGAATCAGGTGCTCATCATCCATTTTAGAAATAGTAAGTTCCAGCCACCGTCCTGTTACATCTAAAAAGTATTGGATAAAAGAAGGCTCACCCGTATCTAAAGTTTTTAAACAGGTGAGGCCATAAGGAGTACTTAGAATATCAGGGTCGAGTTCTGTAGCCTTTTTGCTCAAATAGATGTCCTTCGGAAGGCCTGTAAACCTCACTGCTGCATCGTTGGCAAGAATGGTTATGGCATCAATTACATTGTTATTTTCATCCCGGATCATTTCGGTGACGGAAATGCCATTCGAGGAGTTTTTTAGCACGTTGTCGAGAAGATTCTGCTGATTTTCAAGCTCTGTTGTACGGGTACGTACTTTTTCCTCCAATGATGCTTCCAGTTGCTTTTGTTCATCAATGTCTGTATTGGTACCTATCCATTGCAAGATTTTGCCATCGCCGTCAAGTACAGGATAGGCTCTTGTCAGAAACCAGCGGTACTGGCCATTGTCTCCCCGCAGAGGGAAAGTAAGTTCAAATGGCTCATTCTTTTTCCACGCCTCTTTTACAAAGCTTACCACTCTTTCTATATGCTCTGGGTGATGTACTTTTTCCCATCCCCATCCCTGCATTTCTTCAAGTGTAGTACCTGTGTATTCGTACCACCTGTTGTTGTACCAATAAATCCATCCGTCCGCATCGGCTATCCATGCCAGTTGAGAAATGGAATTTGCCAGCGTTCGGAAACGCTGTTCGCTTTCTTCTACTTTTTTGCGGGCAGTTACCTGCTCTGTAACCTCAATCGCAACAGCAATGACTCCGGATATGCTTCCATCACCATCCCTGAAAGGCTCATATATAAAGTTGATGTAGACAGTTTCAACATTCGCATTCCTTGGTAAGGTGATCGGCCGTTCAACAGCTGAAAACGTTGCGCCAGTTGTGTAAACATGTTGAAGTACCTCTTCGAGCCCTTGATTGCGGGCTTCTGGCAACCCTTCAAAGACAGGCTCATTTAGCATAGCCTCCCTTCCCTTACCCCATAATTGATACATTCGGTTATTAGCAATTTCCACTACAAACTGGGGACCTCGTAAAATGCACATGGCTACTGGTGCCTGAAGAATGGTATTGCGAAGATTTTTTTCACTTTCTATCAATCTTTGTTTTGCTTCCACCTGCCCTGTCACATCATTTGCGAGTACCAATACACCGGTGATGGTACCATCTGCTTCGCGATAAGGTTGATAGATAAAGTTGAAATAAACAGTTCGTTTTGTTCCGCCTTCATCATCAAAAACAGCAGGCACTTCGAAGCCCTGAAAGGGTTCGCCGGTGCGATACACTTGCTGCAACAATTCTAAAAAACCCTGGTCTTGCATTTCAGGAAGGATTTCTAAGAAGGCTTTTCCGATAGCACTTTCATCAGTCTTCCATAATTCGAACAGTGCCTTGTTCGCCACCTCCAGCACCATATCCTCACCTTTGAATATAACGATGGGATCAGCTGCCTGTTCCACAACATTTCTGAATTTTTGCTCTTGTTGAATGCGTGCTGTAATATCCCGGAAGTACCAGGCCCATCCATAATATGATCCGTTTTCTGACAGAATAGGTGTGCCATTACGCTCAATCATCCTTCCGTCCTTAAAGGGAATTAGATCATAACTTTTCTCCGTCCGGTTCGTATAGAGGTACTCTACTTTGTCAATAAACCCCTGCGGATCAACCAGCATTGTTTTGGCATGTTGCAAAGCGGCATAGTCATCCTTACTCCTTATTATTTCCTCCGGCATCTTCCAGATCTCCACAAAGCGACTATTGTGCAGGAGCATTTTACCTTTTGCATCTACAATAAGCACCCCATCAGGTGTAACCTCATTTTGCGCCTCAAATAAGGCATTGCGAAAGTTCAGCCGCTCTGTAACCTCGTTTACCTTCTTTCGCGCCGTTACCTGTTCTGTAACATCGTGTGCCACACCAATTATACCTGTTGCTATTTTGAGATTGATGTCCTCATAATAGGGTTGATATACAAAAT
>DASQNW010000173.1:0-4474 GCA_035644775.1 Chitinophagaceae bacterium
GTAGGTATGCGCTTTGTTTCCCACATCAAAGCTATTGCTCCCGCCGGTAAGATATCGGTTGATAAGGCAGGGACTATGACCGTTAAAGACGCAGGCGAGGTCGTGTTTTATATTTCTGCCGCCACAAGTTATGGAGGAAAAGATCCTGATAAAACATCGCTTGCCATACTGCGGAAGGCCACGGCTAAGCCGGTGCGCCTGTTATATAATGAACATCTGAAAGATTATCAAAGCTTTTATGGCCGGGTGAAAATCAACTTGGTTAGTCTGGAAAAACCAATGGACCTTCCACACGATATGCGCCTTGCACGGGTGCGGGAAAAAAGTTATGAAGATGCATACCTGTCGGAATTGTTATTTCAATACGGCCGTTATTTGTTGATTGCCTCTTCCCGTAAGGGTGATCTGCCTGCAAATCTTCAAGGTGTGTGGAACCAAAAGATGAATCCACCCTGGAGCTCAGATTATCACACCAACATCAACTTGCAAATGAACTATATGGCTGCTGAGGCAGCCAACCTGCCGGAATGTACGCTTCCGCTGTATGCTCTAATGGATTCTTTATCGAAATATGGATCGCATACAGCTAAAGTAATGTACGATGCACGGGGCTGGGTAGTACATCATCTCACTGATGTTTTTTGGCGGACAGCCCCAGCCGATGGCGTTGTAGGGGTATGGCCCATGGGAAGCGGCTGGCTTGCACATCATCCCTGGGATCACTACCGCTTTTCAAAGGATAAAAATTTTCTTAGAAACAGGGCTTACCCGTTGATGAAAGGTGCCGCCTTGTTTTACCTTGATTTTTTAAAACCTATACCTGCTGGTTTGCCAATGGCCGGTAAGCTGGTTACCAATCCTTCGCATTCGCCTGAAAATGCTTTTGAAAACGAAAAGGGTAAACAATATCAATTTACCTACGGTGCAGCCATGGACATGCAGATATGTACGGAACTATTCACCAATTGCCTTCAGGCCATACAAGAATTGTCGGAGCAGGGAAAACCTTTTGATGCTGCATTTAAAGCAGAACTGGAAACGGCACTACGCAATATGGCTCCACTTCAAATAAGCAAGAGAACAGGAGCCATCCAGGAATGGACAGAAGATTATAAAGAACCTGAGATCGGTCACCGGCACATCTCACATTTATATGCATTGTTCCCCGCCAGCCAGATCAATAGCAGTACGCCAGCTTTATTTGAAGCAGCACGCAAAACACTGGAGCGGAGGCTTGCCGGCAACCCAAATGCTGCTACGGAAGAAGCAAACAACCGGTATAAAAGTTATGGAAGCTATTTAGGAGGTAAAAGCTTTGGTGGCTGGCAAAGCGTGTGGGTAAGTATGATGTACCTGCGATTAGGTGACGCAGAGGAAGCTTATAAGCATTTACAATACCAGCTTAAGTATGGATTGAAAAACAATTTCTGGGGTGCTGCTTACCAATTGGATGGCACTTACGGCTCCAGCGCAGTAATTGCAGAAATGCTTTTGCAAAGCCATACGGGTGTTGTTCACCTGTTGCCAGCCCTGCCACAAGCGTGGCCCGATGGCTCTGTTTCAGGTTTACGGGCAAGGGGTGGTTTTATGGTGGACATGAAATGGAAAGACAGGAAGGTTTCAGAAGCAACCATTGTTTCTGTTGCCGGAACGGTTTGCAAGCTGAAGGTTGCGAACGACGTAAAAGTTCTTCGCAACGGAAAGCCGGTTGTTACAAAAAAGAACAGTGACAACACAATTGAGTTTGCGACAAGAAAAGGAGATGAATTTAAGCTCCTTGGACTTTGAATAAAGCAACATTTCTTTTGTGGCAGGCGCATTTACCCATTGAATAACTTCTACCAAATGCGCAAGAGGAGGGCTTTGATGGTATAATCAGGGTAAAATAATTCTTATTATCAATTAGGTACTTTGTTACTGTGAAAGGCTATTGAAATGCTGTACAGCTGCTTTTACATCGGGTACATTATTGTCAATGTTATGTTCACATTCTACATAAACCAGTCCTGCAAAGTTTTGGTTTTTCAACTCCCTTACAACGCCATCAAAATTGATTGTTCCTTTTCCAACAGTCACATCTTCTCCTTTTCCATCGGTTGTTTTAGCGATATCTTTTAAATGGATGCTGAGGATGTGGCCCTTTAACTGGTTTAAGCATTTTACAGGATCTAATCCACTACGCACCCAATGCCCCAGGTCTGCACAAGCTCCAATATTTTTATGGCCATTGATGGCAGCCAGCACAGAATCTGGATGCCAGTACCTGCTGCTTCCTTTTGCATGTTGATGAATGGCAGTCTTGATGTTATAGATTTCTCCCAGGCTATCAAGAATATTCCAATGAGCAGGATCTGGTTCGCACACCAGGAATTCCATACCGAAGGTTTTGGCCATTTCAAAATACCGCTTCCACTCCTGTGCATTTTTAGCATCTGAAACATACATCGATTTCATGGTCATGCCTTTTTCATCCAAGAGTTGTTTCATTCTGTTTATGCCACCGGAAGAGATATTGGCCATTGTACTGTCTTTGAATTCACCGCCAAGCTTGTGAAAAGAAAACCCTTCTACGAACTTTAGTCCTGCACTATCTGCTTTTTGCAGCCCAACGGAAAATGCAAAAGGATTGAACGAGTATAATGCCACACCCACGTTCCAGCCGGTTGATACTTGAGGGTTTGCTTGTTTCGCCGGTTCGGGGTCAGTAGCGTTATTGCCGCAAGCATAAATTAACATGCATAACGAGACCAGGGGAAAGATAGGGGTGCTGCCTTTTTTCATCTCAGTGATTTATCACGAATATATCATTTTCGATGTACCGGATTTCTGTAAAAAAATAATTAGTAATGGCTAGGATTTAAGCTGACAGCTGGGTAATGATGCTCCTGTTACATTATTGACTTAAATTCCTCGCACTTCAAAGACCATGATGCCCGCTGACGTTTAAACCTTTTTTGGCGATGAAAAATATCGTTGTATTCGTAATTTTTTCCGTTTCACTGATCATATCCAATGCTTCTGCGCAACAAAAGATAGCAGCAGAAAAAAAATCAACGCTGATAGCAGGTTTTAAAAACCCGCCTGTGATTGCACGACCAAAAGCTTTATGGCCCTGGGTGAACGGAAACTTTAGCCTGTCGCAGATCACCTATGAAATGGAGCAGGCAAAGCAAAAAGGAATGGGTGGCTTCGACATCTGGGATGTAGGCACCATGATTGACCCTGATAAGATAGTGCCGGACGGACCTCCATTCTTAAGCGATGCTTCTTTGCAGGGTATTAAACATGCCGTGAATGAGGGCGATCGCCTGGGGCTGGAGATTGGGCTTATCAGCTCCAGTAGTTGGAATGCGGGTGGTAGTTGGGTAAAACCCGAACATGGTGCCATGGGTTTGTTTCGGAAAGACACCATCGTTACGGGTCCGGCAGTATTGAATGCCGCTATTCCGTTTCCGTATATTCCGGAGACCAGGCAAGGGAGTCATAAAACTTTGCTGCAGCGAAATACAACAACTGGGCTTCCGCTTTATTACAAAGAAGTGGCGCTAATCGCTCACCAGGTTGTTGCGGATTCTTCCATCAACGATACCAGATCTGTTATTAACCTTCAACGAAGCAATACTGCAGCCCCCGTGATAAATTGGAATGTTCCGGCAGGTACCTGGCGCATTAGCCGGTATGTGTGTGCACCGACAGGTCAGCCGTTGATGATTCCCAGCCCGCAATCAAATGGCCTGATGCTTGACCACTTCAGTGCTGCCGCCCAGGAAGCAAACCTGGCATATATTTTCAAGCGTCTGAAAGAAACTCTGGGCAATTTAAAAAACCGTTCCCTGAAATATATTTATGAAGACAGCTATGAAGTGAATTCTGCCGTGTGGACGCCGCTGTTGCCGGAAGAATTTCGAAAAAGAACAGCCTATAGTCTCGTTCCGTATTTACCGGTACTGGATGGATTTACGGTTGGCAGCAAAGAAATCACTGAACGCTTTTTATACGACTTCACCAAAGTTCTATCAGACCTGATCATCGAAAACCATTATGCCAAAGGGCGGCAGTTAAGTGAAAAAGAAGGATTGGGTTTTTATGCAGAGGCTGGGGGTCCGGGAAAGCCCATTCACAATGTACCCTTCGAAGACCTGAAAGCATTGGGTTCCTTAACAGTACCTCGCGGCGAGTTTTGGAATAAGCACGGTCAATTGGAAAAGCTGCAGATTGTAAAAGGTATATCCAGTGCTGCGCATATTTACAACCAACGCTATGTGGAGGCGGAGGCCTTTACATCGGTATGGCTGTGGCAGGAAGGCCCTGGCGAATTAAAGCCGCTGGCCGATCGGGCTATGTGCGAAGGGCTGAACCGGTTTGTGTACCATACCTTTCCACATACGCCACCCGAATCGGGTAGACCGGGCTGGGTATATAATTTTGGAACTCTTATCAATACCACCAATGGCTGGTGGCCTAAGTCGGAAGG
>DASQNW010000174.1:0-4104 GCA_035644775.1 Chitinophagaceae bacterium
TGCAGTTACTGCAATTCATGCATGTCGCATAAAAAATAGCGGCGCTGCCAGCCCAATTTTACAGTAGCCTTTTAAATCAACGGCCTCTGATCATATGAAACGCTATAATTTGCTCATGCGCAGTCACCAGGAATTAAAGCAACTGCTTTTCGATACTGCACTAGTATTACAACAACAAGAAGCCTATAACGCTCATGAAAGATCCTCAGTAGTGACAAAGTTGAACCATTCCGCAGCTTTTGTTGATAGGTTTCTTTCACAAAGAGAAGAGCAAATAGTACCATGGATCTTTGAGCTGGAACCTGCGGTTACAGAAATCTTCAGAGTTGACTATAAGAAGGTGAGGGCAGCAATGAGTCAATTAAATAACTCTTGCGAAGCTGTAGAAGTTTCCTCCAGTTGGAAGTCAATAAACGATTGTATTGCTTACTTCGACCAGTTGTTGTTGCTGACCCTGAAGCTGATAACTTCAGAAGAAGAAATATTGAACAAGATACTGTGGAGATACTTTACCGATCAACATTTGATGGCAATTGAACAACTAATGAATGCACACTCTGAATCAGTACAAGATAATATTGGCTTTAACGAAAGCAGATTTCAATTTGATCAATCTGCCCCTGCTCTGGTTGCTTAATCCTTCTTTTATGAAAAAAGCGTCAGTTATCATTATAACTTTGCTCCTGCTATTGATTATATCAGCTATTACATTTGATAGCGCAAAGACGCCATCTTCAAATAGGGAGGGAATGAAAGACAACCAATTCACCATTGAAGAAATAGCTAGTAATAAATAATTGCCTACAACCAATACTAACTGATAAAACAAATGCCTGCACTACTGCAGGCATTTTAACTTACGAATGGTACAAAAAAAGAAAGCTATTTATTGTTTTGCCACTTCCAATTCAATCCGAAAACGATGTTTCTGCCCGGACTGAAAGGATTGAATAAATAAATCGGTACATCAAAGTTTTTGATTGACACTCCGCCTAATATTCCTGGTTCCCACAAAAATGGTTGATCCGCTACTTTGGTTTGCTGCAATGCAAAACCAGCATACAGGAAGGGCTTTATTTGGTAGGCGACCTCAGACCACGAGTAAAAAAAATCCGTGGAACGGTCATTTAGGCTGGAAACATATTGTGGCTCACTGAAGAAACTGAATCTATGAACATTTGCTTCTATGATAGTACCTGCAGAAAGTGCTTGAATCTGCCCGAAACATATACCGGCCAAAGGTATTATGGTGATGTCAGCTGAGGAAAAATCAAAATCGAATGCTTTTCCCACATGAACAGAAGCCGTTCCCAATTCCTCCCAGTTATACCTAAGCTCACCGTACCAATTTTTTGGGCTTTGGTAATTGATTTTTGGTACAATCAGGCCAAGGCTCTGCGGCTCGTGAAAATAGTATTGCTCCATACCAACCTGTTTCTGGCTGGAGGCAAGGAGCGGCAAGAGAAAAACTAATATAGTAAAGCGGCTAAGCACTAGCTCTCAATTTAGGACCAAGTTCGAGCGCTGCTGATGCGTATTCCATAACAATCACTTCAGCATTCGCCAGCTTACAATAAAGAGAAATTTCTTTCAGAAACGGATTCCAGCCAAATATCAATCGCTCAATGGGTTTCCAAAGTATAACCCAGCTAAACACATCAACGCTATTTGTTATGGTCGAACTTATGCCATGTTCTTCCAAGTTTAATAGCGGAAGCAGACCATGGCAAACCATCACCACAGACAAGCTCATGAAAAGTAACTTAAATGCACGTTTTTTATACTTGTCAAACTCTTTCCTCAGCATACCCTCTTTTATTTGGTAGTGTCTCTTAATGGCATGCATGAAAGGGTCAACTAAATCTTTTTCATCGTTGTTACAGGAAATCTTGTAGCGAATAGTTGTGTAGCGACTATAGGTGCTTACAGCATCAGATATATAGGTGATAACGTCCTGGCGTAACTGCCTCTTATAAATTGGAGCAGGATCGTGAGGATTGAAATAATCATTGAGAGTGCTTCTGCTTACACTCAGAAAGACATCAATTTTCTTTGATGCGGTGCGGCTCATCTCCTAGTTTTTTAAAGGGTATGGATAAACTGGTCAATAAGACATCTACTAAGAAAAACTACCACAGTTGAAAATCATAGCCTATTTAGCGCTTTGTAAATGGTTTAAGGGAAAATTTGTTTAACAATAAGAGTTCACCCCTAAAAACCTTTTAGATGAAACAACAATAGTTACGCGTATGTGATAACCATTAGAGATGTTTACGAGGTTCTTAATAAAAAAGAAAGGTTTATCCTCAAATGCTATGTGGATTGCGACCAGCAGAATAACTTGGAATGAGTAAATCCATCATCCTGATATATGAAAAAACCACTGTTGCTAATCGCAATTGCCTTTTTAGCGTTGCTATCGCAGGCCCAAATTGGAATTGGCACTACCACACCGCAGTCAACTTTAGATGTTCAGGGGTCTTTTGCCGGTAGACTACGCACGTTTACGGCCAACCACACCGCCGACATTACAGACTTTCATCTATTCTTTACCGGTACTTCTGCAGCTACAGTCACGTTGCCGACCGCAGTTGGCATTAACGGGAGAATGTATTTCATTAAGAATGCCAGTACCAACAATTCTCAGCTTACAGTTGCAACTACATCATCGCAAACTATTGACGGGTCCACTTCTCATGTGCTGACTACCCAGTATCAAACTTTGATAGTTGCCAGCAATGGATTGAACTGGAACATCCTCAGCTCCGGTAATCCGAGTGGAAATGACTGGGCGCTGGGTGGAAATGCTGTTTCCTCTCTTCAGAATCTCGGCACAACATCCAACTTCGATTTGCCATTTATTACAAACAACACAGAAAAAATGCGGATTACAGCGACTGGAAATGTGGGTATTGGTAGTAGCAGTTTCGACGCTACGGCGCCCGAAAAGCTTCTGATTAACGCCGGAACCACAAGCTCCTATAACCTTATTGGAGCATACGGTGCAAGAAACGGTTATCTGCAATTCAACATACAAAATACCAGTGGTGGCGGCAGCGCCAGTACAGATATTGTAGCAACAGCCAACAACGGAACTGAAACAGCAAATTATGTGAATTTGGGTATCAACTCAGGCAACTATAGCAATGGCAATTCAAGTTTACTGAACGGCGCTAATGTTGCCTATTTATATAGCAGAGGGGAAGATTTTGCGATCGGAAATGCAAGTTCATCCAAGTCAATAATCTTCTTCACCGGTGGGGAGTCGCCTTCCAACGATAGAATGCGTATACTGGGTTCTGGAGCCATCTGCATAAATACGTCAGTACAAAACGGCACCAATAGGCTGACAGTGAACGGTTCCATATCAGCATCCGCTTTTAACGTAAGCTCTGATCGCCGCTTGAAAGAAGGCATCAGGAACACAGGTTACGGACTGAAGGAGATTTTGCACTTGCAACCGGTGTCATGGCAATGGAAAGATCAAGGGTTAGGCACTGGCACCCAGCTGGGGTTAATCGCGCAGGAAACCAAAAAGCATCTGCCGGAGATTGTATCAGGAGATGAGCAAACCGGGACGCTATCGATCAACTACATAGAGATTATTCCTGTATTGGTAAACGCCATTAAAGAACAGCAGCAGCAGATTGAAAGCCTTAAGACTAGAGTCGCACAATTGGAGAAAAAATAACTCTTCCCAAATCAATTGAAATGAAAAGGCTTCCATTGTTACTACTCTCAGTTTTCCTTGTGTCTGTTTCGCACGCGCAAACAGCAGCTATCAATAATGGCATACTATACGTATCGGGAAGCTCTGACATATTCTTCGCCGGAGGAAACTTTGCCAATACATCGTCTGCTCTTACAAACAATGGGCAGCTTTATATTCAAGGTAATTTCACGAACGATCAAACACCGGCCACAGTGGGTACGGGAACACTGATACTCAACGGATCGTCAGCGCAAACGATGAATGGTTCACAGGCTTTTAGAACACACAATCTGAACACGAACAACGGAGCAGGAATCACTCTTAATAATAACTTAAATGTCAGCGGATCACATGTTTTTACCTCCGGGTTGATCACCACATCGGCTACACCT
>DASQNW010000175.1:0-13028 GCA_035644775.1 Chitinophagaceae bacterium
ATTTAACCACATCATCCTTCATAAGAAAGGGTGTATCAAACAAGTTCATTTCAGCATTATACAAAAAGGGAAACGCACCAATGATGGCGGCACTGCTCTTCACGAATTTTCTCCTTTGCATGGCATCATGATTTTCGATAAAGTGGCTGAGGAATGTACCTTCCCGAAGTTAGGGTATTTACACTCAGTCATCACCACCTATCAGACTATTTAGTATTTAGACAATCGATGAAATCGGCTACAAGCCTATTTACTTCAGCAAGTGTTTTTTCATCTGTAATCTTGTTATCCATGCTGACCTTTGTCTTTGCAAAGGGGATAACCAGTTGGAGTTTATCAACATGCTTTGCTTCAATTGCTCTGAGGGTTTCCAACAGGGCTTTGTGTCCATAGTAACCACCTGTAGAAGCCGTAATCAACATGGTAGGCTTGTGGGGAAAGGAAGAAGATGAAATGGTCCAATCAATCGCATTCTTCAAGGTTCCGGGTACACCATGTGCATACTCTGGCGTACAAATAACTACACCATCCGAATTATTGATTTGTTCCCTAAAATCAGCTATTTCTTTAGTAACATTCTCTCCATCAGCATCGGGGTTAAATTGCGGAAAATTTACTATCCCATCAAAAATTGTTATGTCAAGGCTTGCTGCTGCTAGCTCTTTAATAGCTTTTATTAAACTATGATTAATCGAATTTTGCCTTGTGCTTCCGGAAATGGCTATTATTCTTTTCCTGTTCATGTATGTTAGGTGCTTCGTTAAAGAGTCCAATTTAGCGTTGTCGCGGCTGATCTATTTCTACAAGGAACAGAAAGGTCTCTTTTTTGGTTAGCAGCATTATTGTTTTTAATCTGAACCCGCACGTCTTTACTGAAATGCAACTGTTACAATTCCTGCATTAAAGCTACCTCAAGTCGAGCTCAATCCAGTTCTGTTAAAGTAATGGCTGGTAGATTTATAATGATTAATTTTAGATATGCTCTCTATGAAGGTATTTGCCTGCCTGACTACCGAAAGCATCCCCACTAATGGCATCCCATTACTTTAGATCACGCTATCGTATTCTTAAAATTTCTCTTGCAGCAGCCGGCGCAATTATAATAATTGTAGTAGGTATTCATTTGTGGTTTGTGAATAATGCACGTACAGTTTTAAAACAATACATCACAGAGCAATCAGGGGGGAAAATTAAAGTTGAACTTGCCAAGCTGGACTTGAACCTTCTTACACAGCGACTGCAGATACATAAGGCAACTTTGTTCAGCACTGACAGTTTAAACGAACCGATTACATACGGCGTCACATTTTCCAGGCTTTCTTTAAAAGTAGGCTCTGTCTGGAAGCTTCTTTTTCAAAAACAGCTTTTACTTGACTCGCTTAAGCTTTATAATCCTGTTATTGAGGTGGTGCAATGGAGAAAAGACACAACCCAGTCATTTATAAAAGATGAATTATCTATTCCACAGGAGATGGGGAAAGTGTATAATTCGATGATTGCTGCTTTGAATGAATTTGGGGTTAGACGTATTGTTATAGATAATGCAAAGTTCAGCCTAATCAACAAAATAAAACCCGGTTCACAACCCGTGGTTGTATCCAACATCTTTTTCGATCTTGCCCGAACACCGGTAAAACAAGGGGCGAAGAATGTTTATGTAAAAAACGAACATACTATAGAACTAAGAAGTGCTGATCAGAATATAGTGCTGCCCGGTGGCAGGCACCGGATTTCTTTCAAATCATTCGACCTTCACCTCTTCAGGCAGAGCATTGAACTGGATAGCTGCACCCTTACTGCCGTAGCAACAGACAGCATAAAAAGCAGCTATAAAATCTTTTTTAAAAAGATATTACTTACCGGAGTTGATTTTAATGCACTGTCCACCAAAAATCTGATCAAAGCAGATTCGGTTTATTGCGAAGATCCCTCGTTCAATTTTGACCTTTTTCGTGCAGATGCCATTGCAAAAAAAACAGAGGTGCCTGATCCCGGTAAAATTATACGAGAACTTGCCGGCAATTTAAACCTTGCATATGTAGGTATAAAAAATGCAGGCATCCAAATGGATATCCATGGCAAAACCAACCGATCGTTTTACAATTCCAATAAAGATAATTTCGAGATCCGGGGCTTACGCATCAATCCGGATTCTTCAAGCCCGGTTTCTGTAGCACGGTTTGATATGATTTTGAAAGACTATCTTTTGTTCAATGAAGACAGCACTTCCGTCTATAGTTTTGACAGTCTTCATTTTTTAAATAACAAAATCATCCTGAACAATTTTGCTGTGTCGAGTAGGCCAGGGGTCGGTAAATTGCGCAACCTGGTTGACATACAGGTGCCCTTTTTTAGTCTGACCAAACTCGATTGGTACCAATTGATATTTGAACAAAACCTTGTCGCCAGCGAGGCGCTTTTGACTAATCCGGTGATCAATTTCACCCGTAAGAAGAAAGTTGCACCAGGCAAGAAACTGGATCTTTTTAATATCTTATTAAATGTAGACAGTTTGGTGTCACTGAATAATGTATCGGTGACAAACGGACAAATAAACATGCAGCTGGGGCCTGCTACTTCATTTAAAGTTCAAAATATAGATTTCAATATCTTAAGTAACCGCTTGTTGCGATCTACAAACCAAGAAGGTTTGAGTAATGCAGTAGAGCATTTTTCATTTTCTAGAGGAATACTCCGGATTAAAGATATTACTGCTCAATTAGTAAACGCCCGTTTTACAGGCGATAATCTCATTTATGCAGATAAGGTAAATATATCGGGCAAAGGAAACAGGATAAAGGCTACGATTAACAATGCGTACATTGATAATATGGTGCTCGATGATGATGCAGAGGCAGTTGAGGTAGATGGATTGGGATGGAAAAATGCAACAGTGGCTGTGCACGTATTGCCTTCTGGAAAAGGAAATTCTGGCAACAGCAGTGGACGCCTTCATTTGAAAAACGTGGAGGGCAATAATTCGCAGATCCATTTTTCAAGTGGGGCTACAATATTTTCCACGTTTGTTAAATCATTAATCGCTTCTTCCATCACCAAAAAGGGTAATGATCCTTTACGGGTAGAGGGCTTTCGTATTAGTGGGAATGATTTGAATGTTAACAGTAAGGGTTTAAACATAAGTGCTGATGTTTATCGGCTTTCAGGAAGCGAAGCTTCAGCGCTTACAGGCGTTCAGGTGGTGCGTATTCAAGGGCAGGATACGTTGCAGATTCAGTCACCACAAATTAGGTTTACTGCGAACCTTAATGATATTATTGCCAACAACTTTCATTTTACCGAGGTATCGGCTACATCGCCTGTCATTAAGTTGAATAAATGGGATACGACCACAGCTGAGGCGCCATCTGCGGGTACCCCTACCACTATCCGCATTGATAAGTTATCAGCAACTGAACCCGACGTGAGTATATCTACCTTCAACAACGATTCCGTAACACTGATAAAATTGCCATCTTCGAATAACAGCAGTGTTAATGCGACCGCTATTGTTATTTCAGGTGCAGGCACTAACATCAGTTCGTTATTGATAAAGACAACAAGTGCAACTTTTGTAAAACCAACAGGCGAAATCTTAGGAGTAGAGAAAGGAAAAATAGATATGGACCTTTCTGACATTCAATTTGGGAAAAAGAGTGGCAAATTAAATTGGAGTGGTTACATCAATAGTCTTGACCTGCAAAATGCAAATGGCTTACAAATGGGCAGAGCCAAAAAAAACCTGCTTTTTCAAAATGCTTCTCTTGGCAATCTTAATTTGTCTTCTGACTTGTTGCCTGATTTTAGCCAGCTATTAAAGAAAAATGTTTCTGCCTGGCTACGAATTCCACAGGGACAATTTATTGACAGCAATTCAACGGTGAAATGGTACAATGCAGCGTATAGCAACAGCACTGGAACATTAAGCCTGGATTCCTTTGTTTACCATCCAACTAAGCCCCTCGACACTGTTTTAAAGTATGCGCCCTACCAATTAGATTATATCACCGTAAAATCTGGAGGGGTTAACATCAACGGTCTTGATGTAGAGCGATATGAAAAAGACAGTTCGTTTATCGCGAATACAATTACAATAGCTGATCCGGTTTTAACAGTATATCGAGACAAGATGCCGCCACTCTCTCCCTTCAAAAAAGATAAGCCGCTACCGGTAAACATTGTTAAGAATGTTTCCTGGCCTGTTGCAGTACAAAAGATTGACATCAATGATGGTCTGATCATTTATGCAGAGAAAAATGGAAAGAGCAGGAAGGAAGGAACTTTGTTCTTAAACAACGTGGATGGAACTATCACCAATATTAAAAACAGCAATTTTTCATCCAGCGATTCACTTACACTTTACTTAAATGCCAGCTTAATGGATGCTGCGCACATTTCGCTCAATCTTAAAGAATCGTATATCGATACCCTTAGTGGCTTTTTACTGAATGCAAAAATAGCGGGTACTGATCTGTCAATTTTAAATCGGGTGTTGGTACCCTTATCAAATGTGAAAATCGTTTCGGGTGTATTGGATTCCATTTCCTTCCGTGCTGTTGGCAGGCAAGATGTGGCATTGGGGGAAATGAACATGCATTATCAAAAACTACGTATAAAGCTGGTAAAGGCCGGCAATGCTGATGAAACAACATTCTTACAAAACGTGATTAGTGTGCTTGCAAATACGTTTGTAATCAAAAGAGCTAATACAAAGCGGAAGGGAGTAATGTACTATCAGCATTCAAGTAAACAATCGTTTGTTAATTATATAGTCAAAATCACTTTGAGCGGTATCATGAGCAGTGTTGGTGCAAAAAAGAATAGCAAGTTCTTAAAGCAATACAAACAGGCGTTAAAGAAAAGTAACCTGGAGCCAATTAATCTTTGAGGTGTATTAGCTGGATAACAGATTCGTCAGCTGTTATTACGGGGGTTTGTTATCATTCAGTCAGTACTTTCTTAGCCGCTTCTATCCAATCACTTCCAGGAGTTAATTTGATCATGGGCTCTATGCCAACAAACTCATAACGACTATTATTTTTATATTTTGTTGTGGTGCTTCGAAGCCTAAAGTGACCACACGGTGTATGCGTCTCCATCACGTCTCCATAACCTAAATAGCCGCCTGAGTTTTCTCCCAGAGTAACCACTTTACTACTCTGGATGCAATAGGTGATCATGTTTTCGGCAGAACTTGCGGTGTTTCGATTATATAAAACAGCTACCTTCCTGGGATAGGTTGTACCGACCATGCTCCATTCAGAAAGTGCATTTTCGACCTGCGGAATAAAACTATATTCCCGGGCTGCTTTCATTCTGCTAATGAGTTTAAAGTTTTTGTTTTCCGTCTGTTCATATTGCTTGATGTTATCAGGTGATACCCATACTTCAACATCGTCTATCTTGAAAGGTTTCGTGTATAAATAAGGCATCAGGTCAAAGTAGCATTCTTCTGAGCCTCCGCCATTGTTTCGCAAATCAATAATCAGGTACGGCTTGCTCCTAATTGAACTGTCAATGGCTTTGTAAAAAGCATTTAGCTCATCTTTTAGCGACCTATTAAATGATGTAAGCTGCAGGTAATTTGTCTGTGCATCGATAGCCCTAAAGCTGTAGGGCGCTGGTTCTTCTTCCGGAACTAAACCGACTTTATAGAAGCCGTATATTGGAATTCTTCCATTCTTAACTTCAATACGTTTATAGATGTTCTTAAAGTTAAAACCCAGCAAGCCAGTATTATAGATACTATTATATATCATAGGTTCCTTTGTTCCTTCTAATTCCAGCAGTACATGTCCTACTTCAAGAAAGCTATTTTTCCTCAACACTAATCCGGTATAATTATTCTTTGCGTTTCGTCGCAAACCAAATATAATACTGCCTCCATTTGTATAAATTCCTTCGATGTCAGACATTGGCAGGGAAGCAAGCTGGGCGTACAAAGCCGCGCTATCAAACTTGACTACCTTAAAAGATTTATAGGCAATTGTGTTTCTAAAGCTGTCTAATACTGCAGCTGAGTTAAAATCAAGATGTAAGCGTTTGAGGTTAATGTCTACTCCGCTATGATGATCTTTAAGAAGAGCGACATACAAATCTAACCAAACATTGCAGCGCCCGGGTGAGGTTTCCCTTGAAGCTTTCCTGTTTAGTGTTCTGACCTTTGCAGCATATTCTCGGTACAACTTGCTGTCTTGTCTGATCTTTTGAAAAGCAGGATTGTTTCTTTCGTAATGATTTTGAACAAAGCTAAACTGAGTTATGCAATCGCAACTTTGCGCACCTGAGTAGAGAGGAACCAAAGTAATGATAGATATCAGAAGCAGTTTAGAAAGCATGTCTTTTCTCATGTTGAGAAGATCGTAAAATATGCTTTTAGGCCAGTCCAGCCATTAGTTCTTTTTCCTTTGAAAATGAATAGGTGTCAACGAGTAAATAAGTATAATTTTTTAGGAGTTTAAGAACTGCTGCCTTGGCTGCTCACAAAACACATAGATCTTCATTTTACTGTTGAATTTAGCACTTCTACCGTTAGTCTGGGAGCCTTCTTTAGCGGCTTCATTTAAAGCCGTTGGCATCCTGCCAAGACTTTCAATTGAGCTAAAACAGAAAAGTTGAGAGGGTACCTTCTTCTTCGTTCCAAATCACTTCAAAGCCATTCCTGCTGTCTCGTACAACCTGCAAAATATTTTTGACATAATACTCAAGCGCATTGCGCAATTAAAAATCACTTCTTGTCAGGTTGCCGACCGGTGCCATCAAAAAAGATTCCGCAGAGTGCAGCGTTTTCACCTCTCACATGATTGACCCGAATCCGCAAACTGCCTTCATAATCGAAAACCAGGTATTTACCACTTTGATACTCTCTAATCGGTTGTACGGGTGCTACTAGTTTCAATGTTTTCAAGTCAAAGATTTCAACCGCAGAACGCCTGCCATTGCTGTCCCAATCCAGAAAGTAAAGAGCAAGGCGGCGCTTTTGGCTGTCTTTAACGTCTAAATCTATCGTCATTGTTTGCAGGGTTGGCTCCGGATCTTGTGTGATAATTGCTCCGAAGTGTCTATCGTTGGCTTCAGGAGTAACCAAAACCTTATCGCCTATTTCCGGAAGGTTCAGGTGGAGGTTCGCCGCCTTCTTTACAGTAAAGGAAGTGATGTAAGCCGGGAGCTGTTGAAAGTGTTGATTGTTGCCCTTATAATTAAATAAAATAAATCCATCCGATCCGTACTTTGTCTTCCAATTGCCAGATGTCAGACTATCCTGCTTCACACTGTTGATTGGATAAACCCATTCAAGTTCTTTCACAATTGCCGGTTTGATAATCTTTCTGTAAATGATTTTACATGCATAATTGCCAGGCTTCAGATTGTTAAGGCAGAAGGAATTTCCACTCACCTTAAAATCGTTCCCATTTATTGATTTACCAGCCTGCCATATAAGCTTATTGTTTAGAAAGACCGATTTCGCTATGCTGCCACCCAGTGGAATGCAAACTTGCTTGGCAAACGTGTTGGGGGGGATGATGAATGTAGAAAGTCCAGTGCTGGTATTAAATTCCGCAGAAATTGTTCCGGCAGATGTAGGTGTGCTGCCCTTCACCCATGTTAGACTTTCACCTAAATGAGGGATGATCTCAAATGTTTTAAAACCTGGTTCCAATGGTTTGATCCCCAGTGTTTCTTCGGAAAGCCATTTGACAACACCCGAACTCCAGGGGTGGGTTAAGCTGGTATATCCTGCCTGACCATTCGGTGGTGCATCGTTTTTAGCTAATATGGAATTCCAACTGGGACGGAACACTTCAAAGAAAGTAGTTCCCCCGTACCTTATTTGTCCTCCCCATACATCTTTTATGGAGTGCAAAGCATCATCATATTTCCCCATCCGGGCCATTGCGCCAATAACGAGATACTGATTGAAGGGTGAATAAGACAAGCGATTTACCCTGTCAAGGAAATGGCGCTTGTAAAACATCGCTTCTTCGCCCGGTGATGTTAGTCCGGTATTTATTGCATCGGCTGAAGCATGCAGTCCATATTCAAGCGGCCATGGCTTCATCTTCCTGGCTTCAGCCATCTTCTGTGTGGCATAACCAAGGTACTTTGTACTAAGTTCTGCCTCTCCAATTTGCTGCATTAGGCGTCCGAACTCCAGCCACGAGCGAATGCTAAGCATTGCATATGAATATTGAGATTCAGGAATATTTGGATTTTCAAAGCCGGCACCCAAACGTTCGTCCCAGCCATGGAAAACGAGGTACTTATTCCTTCCGAAGTGTTGATAGGCAGAATCTAGTTTTTGAATGGCATTGCTGATGTAGTCCCGGGCGAACTGCACATCTCCCGTATAGTTTACATAATCAATTAAACTTAAAACCCAATACAGTGCATAGCTTGCAATGCCGTTATCTTGTACAGCGGTCTTCATAAGATTTGCTTTCACGAAGTCAAAGTTTCCGAAAGCAACCATGGAAGCTGCCTGCGCCGGATATGCATCACCCGTCCATGAGTGCCGGTCACTTCTTTCCATCAGGATAGCGCCAAAATGATCTTTTTGGAGGCAAAGTTTTACCGTGTAAGCGCCAGTGTACCAGATTCGTGTGAGCTCGGAATCACTTGCCGAAAAGCTGCCGCGGTAGTTAACCGGTTTCACCTGGCAAACTAGTCTAACATTCCGGATGTGAAAGGTTTGGGAATGTGAATGAACATTAATCCAACCGAATCGAACGCCTTCGTAGAGCTCCGGATTCAACTCGAGACGATAGGTATTGCCCTTTTTTACAGGCGATTTGGTTTTAATGCGTTCGAACGAACCGTTGTTTACTATAGCCGGCTCATTGTATTCGCTAATGCTCATGGTAATACTATCAACCGGATCGTTTGACTCGAATTCCAGCCATCCTGCGCTTGTTCTGCCAAAATCAAACCTAATGGAACCAGTACCCTGTACTTTAATTACTTTTTCATTAATGAATCGCTTCATATTAAAGCTTGCAGGCGTGGAGGTCTTATAGCTTACCGGATCTAAATAGTAAATCTCCAGTTCATCCGAAGCTTTAGGGTCTTTCCATCTGTATTCTATCAATGGATCGGGAGAGAAACGATTCGCCGGCCCCTGTTTCTGAGCAGTAATGAAAGGATAGTCAATTTGTGCAATAGCGGAAAACCAGCAACTGTATAATAGCAGCGTGAAAAAAATTGCCTTCTTATTGACGCATGTAATGAAAGTATTCAGGTGTTTTTTACGTTGCTTCAACATAATATCTACTCGTTGAGATGTTCTACAAGTGTAAAGACAATTATGCAAATGCGCACCCTTCAATGTACTGGTTGGTAACTAAAGTCTGTTCGTGGAATAAAATTTTCTTTGCGTCAGCGCCGCCTCTCATTTTCTGGTGTGCTGGTAGGGAGGTTGGTTTTTGGGCTGGAATAAAATACAAATACTGAAGTTGAACCTATGCTAGTCAGCCTCACCAAATCAAGTTCCATTAAATATAAATGATAGGGCACTTCTTAAACTCTTCAAGACTAAAACCTTCAAGGTGCGGGAAGTAATATGTTATTGATCTTCAGATAACATATTCGTATCGTATTACGTTGATCAAAGTTGGTTTGAATATGTGTGATCGGAGAGGGTTTCCTGTGCATATAGCTCGCCTGGTATACGTCAGCCCACCCTGCAACAATTCTTGGTTCGGCTGCTGCCACTCTGCTCATGACTCAGCTTTGTGATTATGTATTCTTTTCCACCTGTCAAATTTCTTACGTAACATATCAACAGCATTTTGGCCACCTTTCACCTGACCAAATATGTTCAGGTCTATATACGGCCTTCTGTCGTGTGGTTTGGCTACTATAATGAATGCACTTGAGGCTTTTTGCTCTCCACACCTTTTGTCTCCACCTGATGTTGATCCTGCTTCTAGTGCACGCATCAAGATTTCGGCAATGCCTAAATGTTCACTTTGCCCCCTTTCCACAGCTTCCATGATTATTTGTAATTGGTTACCCGATGTCAGAGTGTTTCCTTGCACTGAAACTCCTGGTTTCGTCAGAGCTCCATTGTATTTGTGTGTGGAATCACCTGTGTATGTACTTGGTTCATCAAGGTATTTAATAGTTACCACGGCATATTGCTGTCTTTCAGGATCGAAGCGGGGGTTTCTCAATGCCTGAATGATCTGCTCAGGTGTTGCATTGGCAAGAATCATGTCCATACCCTTTTTCCTGGCTTCATTATTACTCATTGCTTGAACGATAATTGCCCCTACGTCAGGAATAATCTTGCCTATTCCGTAGCAGTTATATGAGCAAGACGCCCCTGCAATGCCTATTTCCCTTGTTTTCGGGTCAATCATGATGATGGACCATGTTGCAAAAGCCTCAGCAGAACAGAGTACAATAATGAGTAATGCTATAAATTTCTTTTTCATTTGTTGATTGCAGGTTAATTGGTTCAGCACCTTCTTCGGCCCTCTTTTTCGTAGCTGTCTTAAGTTAGACTCTGTTGATTGTCATTGGTGCTTTTCGGCTACAATGTACACTTGCTGGTCTCCCAATTTATACGGTGATTTGGATGTAGAACTATAGGTTGCCATTGTGCGTAACCCATATTGTTCTAAAAGCCTTTTAATTTCCCCTAATGTAAATACATAGTGTTTGAAGGAATGTTCCTCTGTCTTACCTTCCTTTGTATAAAGGAGATTGCTTATCATGTAACTGTCCTCAACTTTATAAATATTGGTGACATCCATTGTGATATTTCCAACCGTGTAGGACTTGTTTTTTGCATAGTTTGAGAAATTAGGTAAAATGCTTTCCGCTACCATACCGGAATTGATAATAACCTTTCCTCCAGATCTAAGGCTTGATGATATTTTTTCAACAAACGACTTCATTTTATGAGCACTGAAATAACCAAAGCTGTTTCCCAAACACAGAGCTCCTGAAAACGTTTCACTTAGTTGAACAGTAAGAATGTCTGCCTGAATGGCTTTAATATTTAGTTTTTCCGAATCGATTTTATTCCTCAAACTTTTAATGAAAGTTTCAGAGATGTCAATGCCTGTAACATAAAACCCTCTTTTTGAGAGTTCGATAGAATGCCTGCCAAAGCCACAAGGGATATCAAGTACATGTTGTCCTTGTTGTAAGTTTAGTTCACCAACCAAAAAGTCAACTTCTTGCCTGGTGATGTCATCGGGAATTGCCTTCTCCCATATCTCACAATTTATCCCTTTAAAAAAGTCTTCGTACCAGTTATCAGCAATTTCGTCTACCATTATTCTTGTTTTATGTAAATCAGTCCCTATGACCCGAACGTTAAAGCATTGCTGTCAGGATGTGGCATCGGCAGCAGTGCAGATGAATAAAGATAAAAAGATACCATGTATCTCATCGAACCGCATAGTATTGCTTCCGTTCCACTTGCTGCAATGCACTGTTGGTGGGTAGGCTGGTGGACTCGCTAATACAATTTGTTTGGAGGGAGTAAGATTATCGATTGAGTTGTGTGTTACGTCATTTCGGAAACCTTGAATCGGCCAATATTTTTTTTAGCTGGTCGATATGCCTTATGCGATGGGCGACAAGAAGTAAACCCAGTTGATGAACATCTCTGATGGTCCGTACACCGTTTCCCGCGACTCTAAAAACAAAATACCTTCGGAGGTCTTTTGAAGCATTTGCTGTGAAATATTCCTTTGCCAATTCATTGGCTTCAGTAAAAATCCGCAAGCAGGTTTGTTTAGTGCAGTATCTGTTCCGAGGCAAATTCGTTCCTCTTGCCTTCCCCTTTTCCGGTTGGGTGGCATAAGCAAGCGCTTTTTCATCGCCCCCTCTTGTGGAATCGGCAAAACTTGCGGGAAATGCGGGTTGTGCAAGCGTAAACCACAATTCACGTACATAACCTTCATCGATAAGCCCCAAATGTTCAACAATATCATTTGCAGACCAGGTAACTGTATCAATGTGATAAAAAAACTGCGAATCTTGTAGCGCAGCAGCAACTCGAAACAACTCATTGTGTGTTGAGTCCAGGAGCCTCAACATTTTTTCATTCTCTGCTTGAGTATAAAGCCGTTTGACTGGTTGTGCTGCAAGCACAATGGAAAGGCTAAGGAGAAAAATTGCTATAAGGTATTTCACTGTATTTTATTTAGGGTTCTTATTTACAATCTACGGCTTCAGGTAAATTTAACGATAGTCACCCATGTTTAAGGGCATAGCGGAGGGCTGGGTATTCGTTGTTAATCTGCTTAGCACTTGCATAAAATTTGAATAATGATTTGAGTTTTTAAATTAACTCGTTAGCCCAACCTTTGCAAAATTGCTGTCAGGCGTGCTTTGTACGCTATGGCAAAAACATTTCTTTTACTTTTACAACAGCTCCTTCATCGTTTAGAGTCAAAATAAAGGGACTTTCGCTATAAATGGTCTGCAAGCTTTTTAAAGAATTGTCTGCAATTGGTTTCATTCTGTCTGGATTGATAATAAGGTCAAATTCGCAATCTTTTGCAAGTGGTAGTTGTCTTATCCTCTTGTGTTCGTTTAGAATGAAGTAATCATTCGGAACACCTATATGAGTTTTGCCATCAATTTGGAAAGTGTCCGCTTTATGAGCCTTTTTAGCAGCTTCAATTGCAGCGTCACCAGTGAGAAGCTGGATATAGTCGGCATATAGAAATGTTGTGCGATCTTTCTGAAATATGCTATCGATATTAGCGTATTGCTCCTTTGTTTGTACATGAATCACGGTTTGAATTCCGGAGTCAGTAATCGAACTAGTAGCTGCGTCTAAAGGGGTTGGACTTGATGAATTTGAATTGCAGGAAAGAAGGATAAAAATCAAGGCACCCCAAATCGACATGCGAAAGGTCATGTTTCAAAATTACGTTTAAAGGTTAACAGCCTTGTGAACGCGTAGAATGTATGTTCTGTCGCTTCATTCGCTGGCTGTTGCTTGAAAAAGATAATTCCCTTGAAATTATATTCCTAGTTCTGCTTTTACAAAGCTGGTTTTTGCAAGCAGC
>DASQNW010000176.1:0-9803 GCA_035644775.1 Chitinophagaceae bacterium
AGAGAAGAAGAATAAAACAGCAACAAGACTCACAAAGCGTGTGATTGATTTCATAACATTGATTTAATTGATTTAAGTAGGCAACAAAAATAAAAGCACAGACAAAGCCTGTGCTATCACAAATCATTCAATAAATGGTAAAATTGGTGCAGTTCTATCTCAGTGCCAGTTCCATATAATTCATGGGCAGCACACCAAACCTACTCTTAAAACACTTAGTAAAATATGAGGGACTGGCAAAGCCGGTATCAAAAGCAACTTCTGAAATGGTTGCATCTTTCCTGCGCATGAGTGACCTTGCTTTTTTAAGCCGGTATTCTTTAAGCAAATTGTTGGGCGATAAACCACAAAGTGCTGTTGTTTTCCGGTAAAGCTGTGATTTACTCATAGCCATCTCATCGCCGCAATCTTCCACATTGAAATCTTCTTCACTATACTTTTTATCAAGTGTATCAAACAACAAGGTTAAAAAAGTTTCATCCTGAGGAGCATATAGAAAAGCATCCTTGCTGTTCGCTGAAAAATGGCTTTTACTCAGCAACTCTTTTACTGCGGCAGTGATATGAATCACCCTTTCATTTTTTGCGAAATTCATTCGCCTCAGCATCTGCACTGTGTCGCCAAAAAGTTTATCTGTTTGCATTACTGGTTCGCCTGCATGAATACTAATGCGCAATTCCATTTCACTTACTTTGCTTAATTGTTCCTTTATAGCACATGCTGCCGCAAATGCTTTCTCACTCGACACGAAGGAAGCAACCATTTCATTTCCCTCCCTGTTCACTTCTCTTCCGTTGTTCTTTAACAATTCTTCCCTTATTACTGTTTGAAATCGGTAAATGTGCTCTTGTGCATCAGATTTGCCACAAGTATGCTCCAGCAAAATAGCATCTGCCATTTGTACGTTCATGATAATTCTGTATGAGGTATCATCCAGAATCTTTAAGCCGGTTTCAGTTAGCTGTGCATTTTCGGGGTCAGTAATTCTTCCAAGGAAAGCATGGACTAAGTTCGATTCCACTTCAATTACTTTGTGAGGCACTAGGCCGTGTGACCGGCTATGGAGTTCAACTACACTTTCTTTATCTGGTGCATCAATAAGGCAGAATGCATGACCACGAGATTCATCAAACCAGTAAGTTAAACATTTGCAGTTGTATTCTTTTTCCACCTGTACATCCATCATGTGTACTTGCGCTACATCTTTGGCAACAACACCGGGAACAATGTGGAGGTCCATGTAAAGAGGCATGATCAGTGTTTTACAAATGAAAATAAAAAAAATGCTGCCAAAAACGGGCGTACAACAGGCGGTGTTGTGCAGGTGGGGCGGGACGTTATATCTCAACTATGTGCAACTATCATCTGATGTTCCAGGTGAGGAAAACGTCAGAAAAAAACAAATAATGGACCTTTATTTTTAAATTTAGCAGCGGGTACAGGCAGACGAAACACAGAATGCCCCACCTGTACAAAGCCATTTCTGTTGGGCAGCCGTAAGGAAATGAAGCGACAGGGCATCAATTCTCTGCTTTAACTAAGCTCTACAACGTTAGCACTCCCTCTGAAAGCTCAAAATGTATTTCTACAATTCTAAAATAAGAGCTATGAAACGAATCAAAACCAGAGCGTGCTTTTTGCTAACCACTTCTATGTTGTTTCTATTTGGCTGTAGCGACAATGAAACGACTTCTGAAGCCAATGAAAAAGATACAACATCAGTTTCCGCTGTAAACAGGGACATCGCTACTACTCCTGCTTATGACCCTGCAATGGACCCTGTAACGACGGGCGGGCAGATGATCAAAAAAATGAGTGATACATTGGGTGTGAAGATGTATGAGTTTACCATAAAGCCAGGGGAATCTTGGGGACTACATACCCATCCTGACCACACCGTTTATGCGCTTCAGGGTGGCAAAATGGCTTTGTATATGCGAGAGGCAGGAAGACAAGACACACTTACTTTTCCAACAGGGATGGCTTTGGTCAGCGGCCCATTAACAGACTCGGGTAGAAATATTGGAAATTCGACCATAAAGATGCTTGTAACGGATATTTATAGACCGAGGCGAAAATGAACGTGGACTCCTTCTATTTTTCGGTTTAAGAAAGAACTCGGAGCTGAAGTTGATCCTTGATCCACACTTCCATTACCGCACAGTGGCCGGCAGTTAGATGTTGTAGGCAACGTTTACACCAACCTGAGGACATGAATGCAGGCATTTATGTACCTGCAAGAAAAAGTGCACGACTGTTTACCGAAGCTGATTATTGCTGACCAGTTTTTACCCGGCATGACGGGAGCGGAGTTCTTAAACGATTTGAAACAAATGGACAAGTATCCGCACATTTCGATCATCATCATGACAATGACAAAGTCTGAAAAAGAATTAAAAAGGTACAGAGAAATGGGAGCACTTGATTACCTGGTCAAACCCGTTACCTATGATGATTATATAAAGGTAGCAGCTGACATAAAAAGCAGGGCTGGGCTATAGGGGCCCATTATTATGCAAAAAGATTTACAGGGGCAATCAAGATGCACACTGCAAAAAACAAAGTCCTGCATGGATGGCAATTACAGGAGTGACGCCATAGTTTATTGAACTTAGAGGAAGACATGCGCCTAAACCATTTGACAGACTCGTTGTTCCCAGACTTTAAATATACAGAGACGATGTAATAGCCGAAGGGGAGAAAGTGGCTATAGCTGTTATTGCCACGGGAACGCACCAGGACGAGTTTCGGGGCATAAAAGGTTCAGGCAACAAAATAACCTACAAGGAAACATTCATCTTCAAAATGGCAGACAATAAAATTTTAGAAGCTTGGGTAGTTGCTGACATAAATGGACTGGAAAAACAATTAAGAAAGTAATATTATCACAATTACCTATTAGTTTAAGTAGTCCACTGCTCTGCCATGGAATCTTTATACTTTACTTATTTGTTTTACAAATTTGGTGATAACAACAAAGTAAATTTTATATTTAAAATAGACGTTTGGGCTATTTTCTTGAAGTGAGCGTTTGCATTAAAACTATGCTGTATGAAGAAGTTACTCTTCCTTATTCTTCTCTTTGGCTACCTCGCTTCCATAGGCCAACACTCCGGTAAAGAAGGTTTTAAAAAAGTCAATGGTGTTGAATTGTATTACAAATCAATGGGAGAAGGTGAACCCATTATGGTTGTGCATGGTGGTGCCGGCCTGGATGAAGGTTATTTCCATCCCGGAATTGACCCATTGAGCAGGAAATACCGGGTAATCACGTATGATCAGCGGGGATCAGGCCGGTCAAAAGGCACATTAGATACAGCAAGGTTGTCCGTGGATCAATACGTAGAGGACATAGAAGGGCTGCGAAAATCGCTGGGATTAAAGAAGATACATCTGATGGGTCACTCCTTTGGAGGCCTGCTGTCTTTGTTATATGCCACCAAATACCCTGAAAATCTGCAGTCTTTAATTTTGGTGGGTGCTGGTGGTGCTAAGGACAGTACAACTATGCCAAAGACTGCTAAAACAGTAGAGGAGCGCACAACACAAGCAGATAAGGATACCGTAGCAAAAATGACCGCTGCCGGTTATTTTAATACATGGGGAGGAAGAAGCAAGCTTTTTCCTATACTTTGGAAGCCTTATGTCTATGATAAAGAAAAGATTAGGTTGATTAGCACATCCATCAATGACAGCTTTCTATTTATTCACAAACACGTTGGTAAGACATTTAAAACTTCTGTTCTCTTTGACAAACTGAATGAACGATTGCACTTAGTGAACATGCCAACTCTTATACTTCACGGTGACTTTGACCCGTTGCCGCTTTCTACGGCTGAATTAACGCATCAGCTTTTAAAAAACTCCAAGTTGGTAATATTAAAAAATTGCGGCCATTTTCCCTTCATTGAACAACAAGAAATGTTTATAAAAGTTGTAAACGACTTTTTGCACTCTACAGACAGATAAATAAAGTCAAGCCAAGATTTATAACGGTTGATAACTGCCGCTGGCAGGTTGGTAGTATATGTTAGTGTTCAAAAGTACATTCAGGAGCTACAAATGCTAACATTCGAAATCCTGGTTTGTATGGGAAGCTTCAGATCGAGCATATCCAAGCCATTTTTTGTGCAAAATTTGTGCAAGGCAGTAAATTAAAATGAACACAGGAAAGGACTTGAACCTGAGACCCTCTGATTAACAGTCAGATGCTCTAACCAACTGAGCTAAGGAGGAATAGTTCCTGTTCAACGCCGGTGAGGACCAGCTCTTTGAACGGGACGGCAAAAATAGGCCATTTCACTTTTGCACCAAACAGATTTTTTGCTGAAAACAGCTCGCTAGCAGGCCTGTGCTTTGGAGTAACTAAGCGAAAACTCTTAAACTATCCAAATACACTTTAAGTTGCTTGAAGAAGCTGCTTTCATTTTCGATTTTAGTACACAATCCGATTCTATGACTATCCGTCTGCCCGCTCTTAGCTGCCCTGTTTCGCTATGCGATCTTGCACCCACTTCCAACGTAGGACCAGCCATGGCAGCTAACAACCACAGCCCTCGCTCTGCTGCGCAGATGAATCAAAGAAGAAGGCTGCTTTAATCCTGAATACCTTATGAAACTGAAAACTCCCCTTCCGCTGAATCTTACTTTTACCCTGCAACAGTCTATCGAAGAAACGCTTCAGAAATTCCGGCAGAATGAAGGCTACAAGGATGTTCATCTGCACCTGATGGACGACCTTATTTCTCCGCTGGTAATAAGGGCCGACAAACACAAGCTTCAGCTCTTGATAGAAGCGTTGTTGAGTAATGCAGTAGACAAAGCAGGAGCTTCCAAAATCGTGATCTCGTTAAAGCAGCTTCTGAAGACTGATAGCGAAGTATTGCTTGAATTTACAGTAGAAGACAACGGCAATGCGGAGGAACACCCGGAGAAAGTCTTTGCCCTTAAACGCGGCCTTGTACGCATCAGAACCATGATCGAAGCTTTCGGTGGAAAAACAGAAATCTCCAGCCTGGAAGGCATCGGTACTACCGTAAAGTTCCTGGTGAAGTTCAAATGGGAACACACATCTTCCGAAAGCGTTTCAGACGTGCAGAACAAGCTCTCAGGAAAACGGATACTGGTAGCAGAAGACAATGAGATCAACCAGAAAATAATAGCACATCTACTTCGAAAACAAAATATTCATACGGACCTCGCAAACGACGGGAAAGAAGCAGTAGACATGTTCGAGAAGAACACATACGACCTGCTGCTGCTTGATCTGCAGATGCCCCACATGGACGGATTTCAAACGGCCAACTACATACGAAAAAAATTAAAGAGCCACATACCGATCATTGCAATGACAGCGAGTGCATTTTCGAACGAACAGACTCGCTGCTTCGAAGTAGGTATCAATCAGTTTATTCGCAAACCATTTTCTCCGGAAGACTTATTTCAGCGGCTTCGCTACTTCCTCTTAAATGAACACCAGATCACCTACCATAAACCGGTAGAACTGGGAGGCAACAGGGATCTTTACAGTTTACACTCACTTAGGAAAACACATGAAGAACTGCAAATTGTTGAAATCATAGAAATGTTTACGAAGCAAACACCTCAATTGCTTACACAGATCAGAACTGATATAGAGCTTCAGAACCTGGCGTCCGTGATAAAGAAGACGGCAAACCTTAAGGGCAGCCTTGGAAGCTTACACATGCATAGCATGATGCAGATTGTAGAAGAAATTGAGCTGTTTATCAAAGTGGAAGATGTTGCCAAAATACCACTGGCACTGAATCAATTGGTCGACGAGTTTAAGCTCATTGTGCCACTGCTTCAGAGGGAGGTGGAAGAAATACATTCACGATCAATGCAGGAGATCCAGTAGGCTATTTTTTTCAAGTCCAACAAAGATGCCATCAGTTCGGACTTCCACCGGCCACTGCCGAAGCTGATATCCTTCGCCCGATACGTTTCGGCCATTGCTCATACAAAACTTGTAGTGGTGCAGTGGACACACAACATTCCCCAAAGCATCAATATACCCGTTGATAAGCGGTGCACTGGCGTGTGGGCATTTGGGAGAAAACGCGAATAACTGTTCTTTGAATCTGCCCACGCAAATTTGTTTTCCATCGATATCAATTGAAGCCATATTATTCTGCTCAAAAGGTATTTCGGCTTCTAAATTCGCAATGCGCACCCATCGCCGCTCCTTTTCCATTAATACAGGAATTCGGTTTTGTATGGATAACGGATTTTGTATAGTTCACGTACCCTTTCTAAGATAGTAGCTCTTAGCTCTTCTATGTTTGTACGTTCTACTGCAGATACGAAAATGGCGTTGCCATTGGTCTGCTCCTGCCAACGTTGCCTGAGGTCGCGAAGTATCTCTTCCCTCGTTTCCTCCTGGAGCCATTCGTCGAAGGTTTGTTTTATGTAAACGTCCATCTTATTGAAGATGATGATCGTTGGCTTTTCAAAAGCTTTTAATTCTTGTAGTGTTTTATTCACCACTCCAATTTGATCCTCGAAGGCGGGATGCGAAATATCCACCACATGCAGCAGGATATCAGCTTCACGTACTTCATCTAAGGTGCTCTTGAAACTTTCTACCAGGTGGTGGGGAAGCTTGCGGATGAAACCTACGGTGTCGCTGAGCAGGAAAGGTGTGGTTTCGTAAACGATCTTGCGAGTGGTAGTATCGAGTGTAGCGAACAATTTATTTTCTGCAAGCACTTCGCTTTTGCTCAGCAAATTCATGAGTGTCGATTTGCCCACGTTGGTGTATCCCACCAGTGCCACCCGTATCAGTTCGCCTCGCTCTTTTCTTTGTGTAAATGCCTGTTTATCTATTTCCGACAACCGTTTTCTAAGCAAAGAGATTTTGTCGCGAACAATACGGCGGTCAGTTTCAATTTCTGTTTCACCGGGCCCCCTTGTTCCTATACCACCTCCCAGCCGTTCAAGGTGCTGCCACATACCTCGCAGCCGTGGTAAAATGTATTGATATTGCGCCAGCTCTACCTGTGCTTTTGCTTGTGCGGTCTTTGCGTGGCGAGCAAAGATGTCGAGGATCAGGTCCGAGCGGTCAAGCGTCTTCACACCTGTTTCCTTTTCTATCGTAGAAATTTGTGATCCACTGAGTTCGTCATCGAAAATGATTACATCAATGTCGTTCTTTTCAACATAGTTTTTGATCTCTTCCAATTTTCCTTTTCCTACAAAGGTGCGGCTGTCGGGATGTTGAAGTTTTTGCATAAACTTTTTTACCGTGATGGCACCCGCCGTTTCAGCAAGAAATTTTAGCTCATCCAGGTACTCCTTTACCTCTGGTTCTTTCTGGTCTTTTTGCACCAGCCCTACCAATACTGCCTTTTCTTCTTTTTGAATCTTGTTCTCTTTACTAATCATACCAGCTTAAATATAAAATGAAAAAAGCGAACCCATGGAGTTCGCTTGTACAACTACTATGCAAGTTTTTTAAAGCCCACTTATCGTTAAACCAATGGTCAGCGGACGAACGATTGGCCCACGTGCTTCTTTAAACAGCGTATTTACCTGGTAGGTAGTAAATAAGCTGAAGTGGCCGTAGCCTACTCGACCTGTCACTGCTAACCTGTTGCGGTTGAAAAAAGTTTTACTATTCTCTTTCAATGTGTATCCGCCGATGGATCTTCCGTTCTTGTCCTCCAGGTTCTTACCTTTTGTATGCGCATTCACCAGCAATCCCACCTTGGCTCCTACCGCAAATTTCAGGCTCTTCGCATCATTGTCGGGATTACTTCTAAAGCGAAGCTCCACGGGTGCTTCGAGGTAGGCAGTAGCGAGCTTATACTTTTTAAAGTGGTTGGTGTCACTAACGTCTCTGATGATGATCTGATCGGTGTTGTCTTTTATTCCGATGTAAGTTTTATCAAAAAATACATTATCTGTTCCAACGCCGGCCCCGATGGCAGCACTCCAATGGGGGTTTGTTTTGAAAGGGTAATCCAGCATAAAATACACATTAGCAGTACGTGACAAGCCGCCGGTGTTTATGCCTTCAGGTTTGCCTTGCCACATGGTATAGCCAAGTTGTATAACAAAATGGTCACCAGAGCGGGGAAGTGTCACGGGTGGTGCTTTTTTTTCTTTGGTTGCTGTATCTGTTTGGGAAACCGCACTTAATCCTGTCAACATTAAAAAAGCGCCTGCTAAAAATCGTCTCATAACAATGGTTAATTGAACAAATGTATTTGCGTTACAGTTAATGAAAGGTTAATGGCCGCTCATGGCAGTACAACTACTAAGCCGTGCAAAATTAGATTTTTACCATTCTCAACAAGTTTCATCTTTTGCCGCCAACAAGGTTTCTTTAATTTTACCACATGCTGCCGTTTGAATCTGAACAATCTGTAGAAACATCTGCAACTGCTGCGGAGAGCATTCATTACTGTTTAGAAAACCTGGTAAAACAAAATATCAGTACTGATGCGTGGGAATGGTTGTCGCAGAAAGCCTCGAGTGTGCGACAGGGAGATAACAAAGAATTGAACCTGGCTTTTGCCGCTATACCACGCAAAACAGGAAAAGCTCCGGTGAGGGTACCCGATACAGGTTTAGACAACATGAACGGCCTCGGGCAGCACTTCGTTATAAACCGGTGGACTGTCGACCGGCTTTCCCGCATTTGGTTGTTGATGCAGGTGCCCAAGGATAACAGGCAAGAGTACGTGAAAGGTATAGAAGCGCTTTTTTCCGCCGCTGAAATGAACGAGCTGGCAGCGCTATATGCCTCACTACCTTTTTTGTCGTACCCAGAACAGTGGCGCACCCGCTGTGCTGAAGGAATAAGAAGCAATATAGGATTCGTCTTGGAAGCAATCATTTGTTTCAACCCTTACCCGGCCGATCAACTGGATGAAAAAGCATGGAACCAGTTAGTGTTAAAAGCATTCTTCACTGAAAAGCCGGTAAATGAAGTGATTGGATTAGACGAAAGATCCAACCAGGAGCTTGCAAACACGCTCTGCGATTATGCACATGAGCGATGGGCTGCCGGGCGGCAGGTAAACCCCTTTTTGTGGAGATGCGTGGCTCCTTTTATCAATGCAGAAAATTTTGCTGATATCAGGCGGGTTGCCGCTTCTGAGAACCCGGTGGACAGGGAAGCAGCAGCGCTTACATGTTATAATAGCAAGTATAAACCTGCACAAGAATTGCTCGAAAATATGAATGAACTAAAGCAACTCATCGAACGTGGCGACCTCAGCTGGGAAACAGTAGCTCAAAAAGTGTACGTTTAGTTCAGCCTTCAATTAAATCAATAACTATGTGCTGCAGTAATAACATCACGGAAAAGGACCTTCATCCTGGTGCGGGCATGCCGTTGTATATGGACCGGATCAAGGGTATGAGATTCTTTGACCCGCATGTGCACATGACCTCGCGTACCACAGACGATTACCAGGCGATGGCGGATGCGGGTATAGTTGCATTGATAGAGCCCGCCTTCTGGCTGGGACAGCCAAGAACAGGAATAGACACCTTTCGAGACTATTACAGCAGCCTTATTGGTTGGGAGCGTTTTCGTTCGTCACAGTTTGGTATTAAACATTACTGCACCATCGGTCTCAATTCCAGGGAAGCCAATAATGAAACACTTGCAGAGAAAGTGATGGAGGTTCTGCCACTGTACATTTTCAAGGAAGGGGTGGTTGGCGTGGGTGAAATCGGCTTCGACGACCAAACGGCAGCAGAAGAAAAATATTACAGGCAGCAGCTGGAGCTGGCGAAGGAAGCCTCACTGCCTGTGCAGATCCACACTCCAC
>DASQNW010000177.1:0-2890 GCA_035644775.1 Chitinophagaceae bacterium
AAGAATTATCGTTACTAAAGTTACTCTGTAGCGGCAACTAAGCATTGTTATAATTCCTGTACTTTTTCTTAGTAGAGGGGCTGTTGTGAATTTGTCGGAACTAAAGCTGCATTAATGTGCCACCCTCGCAACAATGTTATACCGCAGTTTGCTGCATGGCAAGTTCGGCTTCAATGGCCTCACTCAAAGAGTTGAAAATTTCATCTACAGAGCCCTCGCCCTTGATGCGCTCAAACTTTCCTAAAGCCTTATAATGCTCTGCGACTGCCTCAGTATCACTTTTGTAAACAGCAAACCGCTTTCGAATAATTTCTTCGTTTGTGTCATCGCTTCTGCCAGAGCTTTCCCCCCTCTTTAGCAGCCGTTTTACCAACTCTTCTTCCGACACTTCTAAAGCGAGCACTTTACCGATCGCAGTTTTCTTCAGGCTAAGTAATTTGTCCAAAGCTTCCGCCTGTGCTACGGTTCGGGGAAAACCATCAAAGAGAAATCCTTTGGCATCTGCATTCTTGTCGAGGCAGGTGTCGATCATACCAATCACGACCTCGTCCGGGACCAGCTGTCCTTTGTCCATAAAGTTTTTTGCTTCCTGGCCTAAGGGGGTTTTTTCTGCAAGCTCACGGCGAAGAAGATCGCCGGTAGAAAGATGTTTTAGGCCATACTTCTGAACAAGTTTTTCAGATTGAGTGCCTTTCCCGCTGCCCGGAGGGCCAAATAAGATCAGATTAAACATAAGCACGTTGTAAGCTAAACAAATATAAGAGATAAATCAGTCGGTCAATCAGCGGATTTTCTGTGGAACCAGAGCTCTATCTATTACCGGTTATCTCTCCAAAAGACAGCCAGGCTGCATACACCATAACAAACCATTCACAGCTATAAACATCCGAAACGATACCCCTGGACGTAAATTTGGCAGAGCTAATGAGAGAATGAAATTAAGCACATGAAACACTTCTTAATATTAATGATGCTGGCAGTATTTCTGCAAGCCTGTTCCTATTCGCAAAATAGTAAAACAACAAAAATGGAAGCTTCAAATAAGAACAATCCTGTATACTCTAACAGTGACACAGGAAAGGTGAATCTCAGCGATGATGAATGGCAGAAAATTTTACCAAAAGATGTGTATTACATAGCACGCCAAAAAGGTACGGAGCGCCCATGGACGAGTCCATTTGAAACGTTGAAAGACAAAGGCACTTATTATTGCGCCGCGTGTGGCAATGCGTTGTTTGTGAGTGATACGAAATTTGAAAGTGGATGCGGTTGGCCTTCGTTTTACCAGCCTATCAGCAAAGGCAGCATTATCTATGCTCCCGATCACGCACATGGTGTAACGAGAACGGAAGTGATGTGCGGACGCTGCAAAGCACATCTTGGCCACGTGTTTGAAGATGGCCCGCCTCCTACCGGGCTTCGCTACTGCATTAACGGAGTAGTGCTTGATTTCAAAAAAGCAAAAGATGCAGAGAACAAGTTCACGAGTCGAAACAGCAATAGTCAGTGATTTGAATCTTACAAGCGCTCTCTGTTACGCTTACTTGCCCCGCCGTCGCTATGCGTTGCAAATACTATTTTTGCCTGAATGAACACGTCAGACCCATACGAGGTGGTAGTTGGCCTTGAAGTGCATGCGCAGTTAATTACTCAAACTAAACTTTTCTGTCGTGACAGCACTTTGTTTGGAGAAAAGCCAAATACGCAGGTAAGTGTGGTGTCGCTGGCTCATCCGGGAACACTGCCAAAAATGAACAAAGCAGCGATTGAACTCGCGATAAAACTGGGTATCGCCTGCAACTGCGAAATTGTTCAGAATAATTACTTCGCCAGAAAAAATTATTTCTATCCTGACCTACCGAAGGCATACCAGATCTCGCAGCATACCGCGCCTGTATGCAGGAATGGGTTTGTAGAAATCAGCGTAGGAAAAGAACAGAAGAAAATACGCCTAAACCGCATACACCTTGAAGAAGATGCAGGCAAAAGCGTGCATGATATAGACGAACAGTTTTCGGGATTGGACTTTAACAGAGCTGGCATCCCGCTGCTCGAGATTGTAACCGAGCCAGACCTGCGAAGCAGCGACGAAGCATATGCATACGTTACAGAACTGAGAAACCTGGTCCGCTACCTTGGCGTTTGCGATGGCAACATGGAGCAGGGTCGATTAAGGTGCGATGTCAATATCTCTATCAGAAAAAGAGGTGAAGAAAAACTAGGGACTAAAGTAGAGATCAAGAACTTGAATTCGATACGGTTCATAAAAAAAGCAATAGAATACGAGAGAGCCCGTTTGATAAACTTGATTGAAAAAGGCGAACCAATTGTGCAGCAAACAAGAGGTTTTAACGAAGCTACATCAACTACCTACGCTATAAGGACCAAAGAAGACGCTGATGACTATCGATATTTTGCGGATCCGGATTTGCCGCCATTCTTGATCACCGATGAAATGATTGCAGCCATCCGGCAGAGCATGCCTCCTTCCCAAAAACAACGTGTTCAGAGTCTGATGGACGACCATCAACTTACTGAATACGACGCAGCCATGTTATGTGCTGATTTAACTTTGGAGCAGTTATTCAGGGAAATCATTTCTTTGACAAACAATAAAAAGGCTGCCGCAAACTGGGTTATAAATCCCATCAAAAACTGGTTCTCAGAAAATGAATCGGAAGCGTTTCCCGTTGGAGCAGAACCAATTGCAAAGACAATTAATTTAGTAGACGCCGGAAAGACGACTTATGGATTGGCAGTGCAAAAAATTTTACCTGCGCTTATCAAAAATCCCAATACCGATCCTGTCAAATTTGCCGAAGACAATGGTTTAATGTTAAGTGAGGATGGTAGCAGGGTAGATGAATGGATTAATGCTGTGCTCGAGAAA
>DASQNW010000178.1:0-2047 GCA_035644775.1 Chitinophagaceae bacterium
AAATTCGAGATTATATGTTGACGGTGAACTTGGCGTAAGGGCAGAACTCCAACATTCTAACGGCGACTTCTACATGATGACGAATACACTAACGTCAAAGCCAGCCAAACGATTCTTTATGTTTCCAGGTAATGAAGACCTTCAGGGGAAAAATGATTACAGAATAAGAATAATGGATGATCTAAATGAAGTAGCAATACAAACTATGGGAGAGGGAGTTTCGGATGAAATGGTCATGCGCCTGTGGAGTTTCAATAGCAAAGGTAGCCTTAATTTTGAAATTCTATTTGATCCTATCAGAGCTCCCGGGACTGATAAAGTCAACGTAACTCGAACTGATGTAAATACCTGGGAAGTTGTTCCTGTTTCTCCTTCCACAGCATTAATACGTCGTGCTAATACATCCGAGTTGATTAATCCAGAGCCAGTTCCTTTTAAGTTTATAATAAGGAAAAAAATTAGGTAGAGCTTCCCTCTTTTAGCTCTCCTCTGAAGTCTCACAGTTTGGGCTTGTGTTGGAGATAGGAGTGGTTTTGATCGATTGTCTCGAACGACTTCGCATTCACGTCGAACATAGTGCGCCTGAATGATGGTTGACATTGGTCCAACACTAAGTTGAACCCATTTTTACCGAGCGGATTGCAGGCACTGCATTGGTGGTGGCTGGCGTGCTGCTTTTGAGTTTGCAGGGGAAGGGAAGTAAGGAGGTGATAAGGTGGGTGTAAGATTTACTGCATGCATAGATAAGATTGAGAAGTGTTCAGCACGCGTCTATAAGATTCTCCTATCGGAAGATATGCGCAAAGCTGAGTAATGCTAATGCAGAAGTTTCCATTCCCCGAGGCCGAAACTAACTACCACATCAGGCCACATTTCTATTCCAATAAGTTTTGGCTGCACTGGTAGTACGTTGGTGGTGACCCAGGTATTTGTAGCGAGCAGAAACATTCGTGCTGCGTAGCTCAACTTTTTCTTAAATGGGTTTACAACCTGAATCATCACGACCTGATGTTTGTCGTCTTCAACATTTTGGCTGCAAGAGACGGTTACTGTTTTAGAAGGATCAGTGACCTCCTTAACTGAAGTGAGAATGAGCTTGCCTTCCTTCTCTTCTGCTTCCAGGAAAATTGTTTCACCGGGATATATCTGAACAATAGTTTGATTATGGACGTACGCAATCGCCCCGATATTCATCTCATAGACAGAGCCTTTGTCGACAGGTAAGCGTAAAGTGTAAGGTGTTCTGACCGGGAGCAAGTTGGTAGTCTGTGTACTCCCTGAGATGCTGCATGCAATAAATATAAGCAGGAACAAAAATCTCAAAAGATCAGCTTTAATGTTGCCCAATACAGAAATATAAGGGAATAAGTGTACAGTTCAAAATTCTTTACATTCCCTTCTCAAGCAGTTATGTACGAACGTATGGATATATCAATGGCAGAAGAAAAATCAATAAAGCACTTTAAAAGATATATTAGCAGGCAAAATTGATGTTTACACGGGATTGATGTTGTGGAGGGGAACGAAATGCAGTATCAACAATAGTTTCGCTTTGTATTAAAAATGCATCTTGGGGCTACAACTTGTGCAGCAGAGTATTCAACGAACAACTGTACACTTAATTAGAAACAGTACTGGTTGACGTAACACGTTATACCTGCTAAACGTAAAGCCGCTGGACCGTTAATCGCAACCTTTAAATATATGCCAATACCAGACTATCAAACAGTAATGCTCCCTCTATTAAAGTTGACTGTGGACAGAAAAGAACACAGGGTGGGTGACCTGGTTGAAAAACTTGCAGTTGAGTTTCGTTTAACAGATGATGAAAGAAAAGAGCTGTTGCCAAGCGGGCAAACTTTTGTGTTTGGCAGTCGTGTGGGTTGGGCGAGAACTTACTTAAAGAAGGCTGGACTTCTTGATAGTCAAAAAAGAGCGACAGTTACCATTACAGAACGCGGGCTTTCTGTACTAAACAGAAATCCCCCTAAGATTGACGTAAGATTATTAAGAGAGTTCCCTGAATTTTTAGAGTTTCAAAATACCA
>DASQNW010000179.1:0-3722 GCA_035644775.1 Chitinophagaceae bacterium
AGGAATGGAATATCCCTGGCTATAATTCCATAAATGCCATGCTCGACACTATTGAACTCGATGCTGTAGTAGTGTTATTGCCGCATGATATTCATCTGGAAGTAATGCAAAATTGCCTTGCCAGGAAATTGCCGGTGCTGCTGGAGAAACCGTTGGCCTCAACCATAGCCGAAGCAGAAAAAATTGTGGAATTGGTTAATAAAGCCGGTGTGCCTGTACTAGTCGGGCACAACGGCTTGTTTCATCCCGCTTTTGACGCGGTGGTCAAATTTGTAAATGAAGGCTGGATTGGCAAGCCACTTATGGGCTCATCAAAATCCCTGCAATGGCTTGGCTTTAAGCCTTGGGATTTTAGAAAGAGCAAAGAAAAAACCGGCGGCGGTGCCTGGGTTGATTGCGCCGGGCACTTAATTTACAGATTAAACGCCCTCCTCGGCAACGTTCAGGATGTCGCAGGCTTTACCTCCCATCTAGCTCGAAAAGAAATGGAGGGAGAAGATAGTGCCGCTGCCGTTATCCGCTATCCTTCGGGAGTGATTGCCCAGGTGGCCGTAAGCTATGGCTGTAAACTGCCTGAATACGAAAAAGACTGGCCAGCAGGTTGTGAGCAAATGATGATGTTGTCAGGCGACAAAGGAATGGTTGAATACCATATTTGCCCTACGCCAACTTTAAAATTTTACACCGAGTTACCGGGTTCGCCTGTCACAAAACCTGGCAAGTGGACCCAGTTAAGCATACATGAGCCGTTCGAAGTAAGTTTCGACAATCAGATGAGACATTTTTTAAACTGTGTCCTAGGAACTGAAAAGCCTCTTGTGACGGCACAAGACGCATTAAATCTTTTGAAAACCTTAGTAAGCCTATATCCATCTACATGAGCCGGCAACCAGCAAATGGGTAGGCCATGCAGGTTAAGTAGCCTTTGAAATTTAATTATAGACTGATGAAAATAACAAGAGTAGAGCCCTTCATTTTACACATACCGGTAACGGGAAACGGCATTTCAGACAGCACACATTCAATAACGCATTGGGGCGTTGTAGGTGCAAAAATTGAAACTGAGAATGGGTTAATGGGCTGGGGGTTTACGGGCACCCACGCCTTTTTACCTGGAGACCAGGTGATTGCTGCCTGCATCAAAGATTGTTATGCACCTTTATTAATTGGTGAGTCCGCACTGAACATCAATCAGCTTTGGTACAAGATGTCGCGTAACCCGGCCATGCAATGGATTGGACGTGCAGGAATTACGCAATTGGCAATCGCTGCCATTGATACTGCACTGTGGGATTTGAAAGCAAAGCATATGGAAATGCCGTTGTGGCGTGCGCTGGGAGGTTCAACCAAAGATATTTTACCAGCTTATAATACAGACATTGGCTGGCTGTCTATTCCGGATAATGAACTAGTCAGCGGTGCGAAGCGTGTGGTCGAAAAAGAAGGCTTCAGAGGCATTAAATTAAAGGTCGGTTCCTCCAATCCGTACATCGATGTTAAACGCATTGAAAAGGTACGTTCGGCTATTGGTGAGGAGGTAATGCTCGCTGTAGATGGAAACGGAAAATGGGATTTGCCGACCTGTGTGAGGTTTTGTCGTGAAGCAGAAAAATTCAACTTGTTTTGGTTTGAAGAGCCTATGTGGTATGATGATGTTCTTGGACACGCATCCTTAGCAAGGCAAACCACCATCCCCATCGCCCTCGGTGAGCAACTTTATCACTCCGACGCTTTCGAAGGGTTCATGGATGCTAAAGCCGTGCACTACGTTCAGCCCGATATTACACGACTGGGAGGCGTCAGCGAATTTTTAACCGTTGCCGATGCAGCTCTTTCCCGCAGATTACCTGTAGCGGCTCATGCTGGAGAAATGGGGCAGGTGCATGTGCATCTGTCATATTATCATACGTCTTGCTCAATTTTGGAGTACATCCCCTGGATTAAGGATGCGTTTGAAGAACCTATTCTGGTAAAAGACGGAAACTACGTAAAACCTCAAATACCAGGGGCCGGAACTACGCCAACAGCCGAGGCTTTAAAGAACTTCAGTAAGCCTTTGAGATAATTTTTGATAGCAGCGAGAACTAGACGTAAAAGCTAATAAGAAACGACCGATCACATTTTAAAAACAGAATCCAGATTAATAGTATTATAGCGCCATCGCGTTGGTACCGTCTAATTCCTGTTGTATTTATTACATACAGCCTGGCTTATCTTGACCGTGCCAATTTTGGATTTGCTGCAGCAGGTGAGATGGCTAAGGATTTAAATATTACGGCTGCGACCTCTTCGCTGTTAGGTTCGTTGTTTTTTCTGGGATACTTCTTATTTCAAATTCCTGGCGGCCACTACGCTGCAAAGCGAAGTGCAAAAAAATTGATTTTTTGGTCTTTGATATTGTGGGGATCACTCGCAGCGGCTACAGGGCTCGTCAGCAATATCAAGGCGTTGATGGTGATCCGATTTATGCTTGGTGTAGGAGAAAGCTCTGTCATGCCCGCGATGCTTATCCTGTTGAGTCGGTGGTTTACAAAATCAGAACGGTCCAAAGCGAACACGCTGTTGATACTGGGCCAGCCTTCCACTGTTCTTTGGATGTCGATTCTGTCTGGCTATTTGGTGAGTTCGTTAGGATGGAGGTGGATGTTTATCTGGGAAGGTCTTCCTGCAATCATCTGGGCTTTTTTCTGGTGGCGCCTTGTCGATGATAAGCCGAGGGATGCTAAATGGCTAACAGAGCAGGAAAAATCAGCTTTTCAGGAACTATTAGACAAAGAACAGGAAGGTATCCAACCAATTAAAAATTATGCTGCAGCATTCAAGTCAAGAGCGGTCATTTTACTTTGTCTCCAGTTTGGTTTCTGGGGGATCGGCATGATGGGGTTTGTAATGTGGCTTCCATCCATCATCAAAGCAGGACCTGGAATCAACATGATAACGACAGGCTGGCTTTCCTCTGTACCTTATCTCTTCGCCATCGTAGGCATGATCACAACATCTTATTTCTCCGATAAGGTTTTAAAAAGGAAGGTGTTTGTATGGCCGTTATTGATGCTTGCAGCCGTTGCCTTTTATTGTTCTTATCTTATTGGCACTTCACACTTCTGGCTTTCATTTGCTTTGCTGATTATCGCCGGTGCTGCAATGTACTCTCCCTATGGACCATTTTTCGCCATCATACCGGAAATATTACCTACCAACGTGCTTGGTGGTGCTATGGCATTAATCAACAGCTTTGGTGCGTTAGGATCGTTTGCCGGGGCTTATGTAGTGGGTCATCTAAATTCAAGCACAGGCGGCTTTGGGGCGTCTTATATCTTTATGGCAAGCTCAGTTTTCCTCTCGGCAATTATTACTTTATTCGCGGTGAAGAAGGAGAGAGTACGTAAGACTCCAAGCCACCGTCCCACCCTTGTTTGAAAGAAAAATCCTAAATAGGCATGGCATTGAGACGCCGGACTTAATCGTTCTATCCATGCTGCAAACAACTGCTGCGGCACTGTCGCTATGCTCGTTTCCCGGGCTGATTCCGCAAAAACGATCCGGGTAAACAAAAAAGACAAATTACCGGAAAAGGTGATCGAAAGAAAGGATGAATACTAAAATAAGAGTGCATCAAACCCCGAATGCTTTGCCAGCGGCTTTCTGGTCTGTTGAAAATTCCTCCGTCTTCCTATTGACATTAAGCGCCCCGGCAAGCACCTTTAGAAGCATCATGAGAA
>DASQNW010000180.1:0-5013 GCA_035644775.1 Chitinophagaceae bacterium
GGCAGCACATATTCTATCATGGACCAATATCCATTGGTTTGCTGTGCCTTGGCTTTTAGGTATATTTCTATCCCGTTGACCGCTATTTTTTGCCCTTCACCGGGAAGTGAGATTAAAGGATTATTGGTGTTCATAATCAATAGTTCGCCTATATGCATAAAAATCGGAAAAAAACAAATACAAAACAGATGAAAGTGCTTATTGCCAACCGGACATACAACGTATTGGCTTATATGCGGAATACGTGTTCCTGTTGTTTACCTTCTATATTTCATTATTGTTTCACAGTTGAAAGTTTCTGCTGTGCCTTTTTTTTGCAAACTCGTTAGTTTCTGATAGTATCAAGATGCTCATTATTTAAAGGCTTGTCACCAGTGGCAGACAGCAGTATGCAGTAGTGGCATTAGGTGCGCTGGAGCCTTCTACAGGGCTGCAGCTCCTTTTATAATGTTTCAATTCTACTGCCGCTATTGTATGGCTATTCTTTTCGAAATCAAATCAGCTATTTCTTTCCCGGACTGATTACCTAAAATTATAAATTCTTTCTTTTTGTGATTATCAAATGAAAGATACACTTTGCCATCATGAGGATAATACCCCATACCCCATTTCTTTCTTTGGTCGTACCAAGCTGTTTTTATGTCTTTATAGTATATTCTGAAATTAGCCCTTTCTTTATTTAAAACTTCTGTCCCTAGCAAATCATCACTCTCCACTTTTTTAATGTAGCTATCTTTTATATAAGAGTATGGATTATGTAAGTCTCCATGAATAGCAAATGATTTACTTATTTGTCTTGAGAAGGCATCTGCTCCACTCTCGATGCTTACCATTCCATTTGCTTTTATAGCAACTAAGCAATCCTCTAATAGAACAATCAGGAAAGTACGGTTTAACAGCAACCAGTAGTATTCCATTGCTATAAAGTGGTTATCACCTGGCAACTCGAAGTCTTTCAACGTCATAAGTCGCCGAATTACGCACAACGATTAGGGGCTGTAAACAGTATGGCCATTTGGAAAATTGCTGCTTAGCCTTTTCTTGTTATTTATTAAAGATAATTGATGAGAACTTTTTCAAAAGTCCATACTGTATTAAGCCTTGACAGCAGCAAGTTGTTCTTAGGGTTCGTTTATATTCTTTCCAACAGAAAATAACAGATAAAGCATAAAGCACTACGAAACATGCTGTAATGGAACTACGCCTCTTCCTGTTTCTATTTGCAGTATGCATGAGTTACAGAAAGCTTACCATCCGATGGGTACAATCGCAGTATGCACATAAAAAAAGCTCATAAAACAATAGTTTACAAGCTCTTGGCGGAGAGAGAGGGATTCGAACCCCCGGACCTTTAACAGTCAACGGTTTTCAAGACCGCCGCAATCGACCGCTCTGCCATCTCTCCGCGGCAAAAGTAAGTGCGGCGGCAGAAACAGCAAAATGTATTATGCGCTTTTCGGCACATCGGCTTCGCGCTCCTGCACCACCACCAAATCGCCGATATCAAATTGCATGGGGAGCAGCCCAATCTTTACCACGGCCCGCTTACCACGCAATTCCAACACCTCGCCTACCTGCTGGTTGCGCTTCATTTTCACCTTATCACCAACCTTTATGTCGCCGCCTACTTCCGCGTATTTCTGGTCCAGCTGCTTTTGCTTTTTGCTCACCACCTGCTTTTCATTTTTCCTAAACAATAAGGCGCCGATTAGTTTTACCACCTTGTTTTTGTCTTCTTCTTTTTTCCATTCCAGCACCATCTGGCGCAGCTTGCGCTCCATATCTTTCAGGTAGGCAATGCGTTCTTCCGAGATCCTGTTTTGCTGCTTCAGGAGTTCTACCTGCTGCTGGTGCTTTTCCTTGTGCAGCACGGCTTCCATTTCACGCTTCAGCCGCTCATTTTCTTTCAGCAGTTGTTGCAGCTCTTTACCTTTTTGCTGCACCTGGTGCAGGTCCTGCTCGGTGCGGTTCAGCAGTTTATCCAGCCGGAAATGGTCTTCATCCACAAGGCTCCGGGCGCGCTCTATCAGTTTTTTCTCAAGCCCGATACGCTCGGCAATAGAGAAGGTGTACGAGCTGCCGGGTTTACCGATAATCAGCTTATACAGCGGCATCAGGCTTCGCTCGTCAAAGGCCATGGCACCGTTGATAATGCCCGGTGTTTTGTTGGCCATTACTTTCAGGTTCAGGTAGTGAGTGGTCACTATACCCATAGCATGTTTCCTTCCCAATTCTTCTAATATCACTTCTGCAAAGGCTCCACCCAGGTTGGGATCACTACCACTTCCCAATTCATCAATAAAGAAAAGCGTCTTGCCACTGGCTGTCTCCATGAAGTGCTTCATGCTCAGCAAATGGCTGCTATAAGTACTGAGTTCAAATTCAAGACTTTGGGTGTCACCAATATGGATCATTAGTTGCTTGAAAATACCAAACTCAGAGGATGGATGTACGGGTACGAGGAGGCCACTTTGCACCATCATTTGTAGCAGGCCCACAGTTTTCATGGTCACTGTTTTGCCGCCTGCATTGGGACCGCTGATCACCAGGATGCGGTTGTTGGCATCCAGTGTCAGGTTGGTAGGTATGGTAGGCTTGCCTGAACGCAGGTTATACAGTAATAACAGCGGGTGACTCGCATTCACCAAATGGATCAATGCTTTATCATGAACTACGGGATACTCCCCTTTGATCGAGATGCCAAACTGGGCTTTTGCCTGGATAAAATCGTATTCTCCAACAATCGTATGATAAGTAGCTAACAGGGAGGCGTATACGGATAATCTTTTGGTGAGCTCCTTCAATATGCGGTACACTTCCTGCTTCTCTGCACTTTCCAGTTCGTAAATCTGGTTATTAAGTTCGATCGTTTCTTCAGGCTCAATGAAGGTCGTTCTCCGGCTTTCACTTTCACCATGCAGGATGCCCTTCACGGTACGCTTTTGTTCGGCAAATACCGCGACTACCCTTCTGCCGTTCATGAAGCTTTCTTCAATATCGGTTAGGTATCCTTGTTTATTGAGCTTGGTGATAATGCGATCAAAAGCCTTGCGCAGTTCATTACGCTTCCGGTACAATGACATCCGGATATCCTGTAGAGCCGGACTGGCATTGTCTTTCACGTTGCCTGTTTCATCGATCACATCGTTAATAAGGGAAAGAATGGCTTTTTCGTAATAAGTACCTTCGATCACCAGCACCAAGGCCGGATAGGCCACGCGTCGCTCTGCATCAAACCACCGGGAGATCTTCTCCATACTAGAGGCAAGCTTTCTGAAATTAACCAACTGCTCACCTACCAGCATGGCGCCTTCAATCTGTAACAGGCGTAATTCCTTAGCCAAGTTCAGCACATAATCGTTCGGGAAATAGATGGCATTCTGGATCAGTTGCCGGTATTCATGCGTTTGCTTCAGCTCTGTTTCTATGAATTCCTTACGGGTATGAATGCGCAATTGTAGCGCTTTTTCCTTGGCATATTCAGAACGGCATTTTTCATGCAGCAATGCCTTGATCTTATCAAACTCCAGTTGCACCGCCGCGGATTCGGGATATAATTTCATGCAGGCCTTCCTAACAATTTTAATGGGCAAATTTACGGATCGCCCGCCGCTTCTCTTAAAGAGATGGTAAAGGTTAATGAAACCTCTTGTTAAAACTAAGCTTTCATCTTAAATTTCATTTCACGAATTAGACCTTTGTACTTTAAGTTTGTTACGATGAACAATACGATTCTCGCAGCGTTATTGATTACAGTGGTCACTATGTCCTGCACAGCCAAGACGCAGACCAGCAAATTAAATGCATCCGTTATGGAAAGGATTAATGAAAAAGTGGAGACGGCTACGTTTGGAACAGGTTGTTTTTGGTGCACAGAGGCCATCTTTGAAGAATTGAAAGGGGTGTTGAAAGTTACCTCAGGGTATTCGAACGGAAATGTAGACAACCCTACTTATAAAGAAGTATGTGATGGAGAAACTGGTCATGCAGAATGTGTACAGATCGTATACGAACCTGAAAAAATTTCATTTGATGAGTTACTGGAAGTGTTCTTCCAGGTACATGATCCGACCACTCTTAACCGTCAGGGTGCAGATGTAGGTACGCAATACAGGAGTGCTATCTTTTTTCACAACAACGAACAAAAAGAAAAAGCAGAGTATTATAAAGCAGAACTCAATAAAAGCGGTGCTTATAAAAGTCCGATCGTAACTGAGATTGCAGCGGCACAGAAATTCTATGCTGCTGAAGATTATCACCAGGAGTATTACATCAATAATAAAAATTCCAATCCTTATTGTGCTGTGGTGATTCGTCCAAAACTGGACAAGTTCAAAAAAGTATTTGCTGATAAGCTTAAATCAAATTAAGTAATTGAAAAGCCTGCGTTGATTGCAGGCTTTTTTAATGAGCTGATGTTTTGATTTTCTTTTATAAAGAGAGAAGGAAGGACATTTTAATGAAAGAATCTTTTACTTATCTTACAAGACATTTGCGCTTATATCCATGAAAAAACAATACTTCCTCCTCACCTTTTTAATTATTGCTTCACTAATAACTTTTTCTCAATCTAAGGGCCTTCCCCGCGTGGAGATCCTGACACAAGGCACCTCTACCAGCTTGCGTGGCTTAAGTGTGGTGAATGATGCCATCGCATGGGTAAGCGGTAGCAATGGAACCATCGGCCGCACCAGTGATGGTGGTAAGACCTGGAAATGGATCGTTGTGAAAGGATTTGAAAAAACGGATTTCAGGGATATTGAAGCTTTTGATGCTACCACTGCCGTGATCATGGCTATTGATGCACCTGCCTATATTTTAAAGACAGTGGATGGTGGTGAAAATTGGAAAGTGGTATATGAAAACAAAACCAAGGGTATGTTCCTTGATGCTATGGAATTCTGGAACACCAACGCTGGTATTGTTGTAGGTGATCCAATCAATGGTCGTTTATTCATTGCCCGAACTTTTGATGGAGGTAATACCTGGAAAGAGATTCCTGACAACTATAAG
>DASQNW010000181.1:0-6387 GCA_035644775.1 Chitinophagaceae bacterium
GGTGACAACCTGATGAAAAAGCTGAACAAAATCTACGAACCATCTGCGGTGGTTAACCTTCATTTCAGAGCCTATGATATTATGTTGAAAACCGACGGAGAAGGAAACCCTATTCTGATGTTCATTGGCAAATTAAATGAACAGGGATTTATCAAAGGCGACCGCTATTCTCGCAGATTGCTGAAGGACAAGGAAGGAAAAGTAGTTAAAGATCATTGGGATTACAAAGGAAAGGTATAGAGCATCTGCTGCAGAGTACCATCTATTTCAACGCTTTCGTCTCAAAATTATGGCTGCATTTTTTTCGAAATCCCCCGCAAAGCGGATTTCGTGTTTCTGACCTGCGTCCTGTATCAACAATACACCCGTGTTGGGTGCAATTCTGCCGAGGTTCTCTGCATATAATGTAAGCTGAAAAGAATCACCAAGATCTTTGGTGAGCTGAATCGTGGTGTGTTTCGCAGTTGCGGTAAGCATCGTTTTTTCAATGATAACTCTATTGTTTAAAAGAACACTTACCGTATCGCCGTCAATTTCACCGTTGTCGTATAACGTTAATAAAAGGGTATCTGACTTAATAGTAATTTCTCTAAGGATCTCCGTTTTCCTGCTCTTTACGTTTGCTGCAGCTGCAGGTGTCGCTGCAAGTTTCTCACTAGCAGCCGGCTTCGGTTTACCAGTCGGCTCCTGCGGTGTTTGCGCAACCTTAGCACTTGCATTATTCGGGGCTGCTGCAACTACATTCGAAGCAATAGACCTACTGCTGTCTATCGTTGAAACCTGTGGCCTCAAAAAAGCAACAGAAGATGACAGATTCAATTCCTCCAACATTCTCGTCAATCGTGTTGCAGCTATATTTGTTTGTTTTCTTAGTTCAATTCTACCTGTAAATGGTCGTTTATCTTCAACCCTGAGATCAAGTGTGCGGGTTATAAAGCTGCCGCTCAATATCATCATTGCATTACTAACTTTCAGGTAAAGATCTCCATAAAGTTTTACCCGCCGCGGTGGGGTGGTATAGTTGTGATATAGCAGTTCATCATCTTCGAGCAGCACGTTGCCTTTTTTGTTCTTAAGCTTTACTGACTTTACGCCAACGTTCTCAACACCCTCAAAGGTAAAAATGGTCATTGAATAACCATTTAGCTTTCCTTTCTCCTCATTAATCACGATCTCATAGGGCATGTGCTTGCCTGCATTTTCAATGTATCCCGTCCAAACGCCGGCTAACTCCTGCGCTGGTACAGCGAACGGTAAGAAGCAAACTATGAAGATGATGCGTTGCACTTAAAATATTATCAGCAGTAGACAAGATACAGTATACTATCGTTAAGAATACTCAAATGTTATGATGCATTAGAATTACCATTGTAAACAGAGATAGGCACTTCCTGCAATGCCTGGCCTCCTTTGATTCCGAAGTCCAATGTGCGGATGGGAAACGGTATGGTGATTTCTTCCTGCTTGAAAGCTTCTTTTATCCTCATAATGGCTTCGCTTCTCACGCGTAAGTAGTCCGGTTGCTCCGGAGTAGCTGTCCAGATGCGAAGGGTGAAATTTATAGAACTGTCTGCAAAAGATTCGTAGAAGAAGGTGGTCTCATCAGATTTCGAAATCTCAGGTATGTTTTGTACTGCCTGCAACGTTACTTGCTTTACCTTCTGAAGGTCTTCTCCGTATGAAACACCCACTGTAAGGTCCATGCGTCGTTTGCCTAGCAGGGAAAAATTTTCTATTGGATTCTGTGATACTTCTTTATTGGGTATGATCACCATCTGACCCTGAAAAGTCATAAGTACCGTATCCCTGAGATTAATATTTTGCACTTTACCCATATAATCTTTGATCTTAACAATATCACCTACACGAAGTGGCCGTCTTATCGTAAGCAGTATACCTGACATAAAATTGGCAGCAATATCCTGGAAGGCAAAAGCCAATGCCAGCCCTACTATGCCGGCGCCGGCGAGCAGAGAAGTGAGTGCTTTGTCCAGCTTTAAAATACTAAGCGCAGCAAAGAAAGTGATGCCAATGCAGACGATGTAGATAAATGAGCTGAGCAGGTTTTTTATAACAGCTCCATGCGATAGCCGACCTAAAACTTTCGATGACAGCCGCTTCACCAATTTCGAGATGTATAGTCCCAGTAAAATAACGAGTGCTGCGAGAAGCAGGTTCGGCAACATGCGAACCAGCTCCCTTGTCCAGGTGAATAGCTTTTTTTCTATCAGCTCTAAGGCCTTACTTAAATCCATTTGACTGATGCTACAATAATTTTGCCTAGACTGCTATTGCAGTTGGCTGGAAAAAGCTGAAGCAGCCTGTGAATGCCTGCTGGTGCTAAATTCATTGTGGCACACCTATTGAACTCAACATGTTAAACAGGATCAATGAAGATCAAACTTTGGTTGAATATAATGGTAGCGGCAAGCGTCTGCATTACAGCGTGCCGAAAAAACCCCGGCGACAGTTTGAGCGATGATGAGCGGCGTATTTACATCACCAATCATAACTCTTCTATTTCTTTTTCGCAGTACAAAACTTTTAGCGTTGCTGAATCTGTGCTGCTTGTAGATGGCAATAACGCACAGCAGCAACTTACTGCTTCAGACCAGGCTTTCATAAGTGCATTCAAATCTGCAATGCAGGCGAGAGGATTTATACTTGTAGACGTCAGTGCTGATCCAGATCTGGGGGTACAGATAAGCCGCATTATCCAGACATCCACAGGCTTTGTATCTGTTCCGGATTACTGGGGTTATTGGGACCCCGGATTTTGGGGTGGCGGATTCGGCCCAGGTTATGGATGGGGCACTCCATTCTGGAGAACACAAGCCTATCAGGTGCGGGAAGGCATGCTTGCGTTTGACGTGATCGATTTAAAGAATGCTGCAACTACCAATAATCTCCAGGTGATCTGGAATGGTTTGATCAGAGGTTCTGGAATCAATAGCGCTGCCACAGCTGGTGCGCAGGTGGAGCAGCTATTTAGTCAGTCACCATACCTGAAAACGAACTAAAACATCGTCAATGAAAAGAATATTCTTAGCTGCTGTTTTAATGTCATGCACGTTGATCTCAGTGCAAGCGCAGGAACGGCTTACATTTGGAGTGGCATACCAATATGCTTTGCCAATGGGCGGCTTGAAGGATGTAATAAGTGATGGCAGTCCACGTGGTTTTGGCGTAGACATCTTAGTAGCCCTAAACGAAAAATGGCGCATTGGCGGCGCTGCCGGTTTCCAGGATTATTATCAAAAGCAAGAGAGGCAAACTTATTTACTTTCTGATGGGTCTCACATTTCCGCCGTTGTAAGCCATAGCTTGCAAACCACGCCCCTGCTAGCCAAAACCATGTTTTCGCCAGCCGCAAAACCAGAAAGTTCCTTAAAGCCATTTATCTCATTAGGGGCAGGCATGAACCTGATACAATACACTCAATTGTTAGGCGAGTTTACCAATGCTGAAGACGTACATTTTAAGTTTGCCGCACAAGCAGGTGCAGGCGTATTGATCGATGTAGGACAACAAAAGCGTACTTCAATTTCTCTGGGCGCCTTGTACAATTACATGCCTTTTAACGAGTATGAGATCAAAAATACCAACAATCTCACTTTCCAGATAGGTGCCAGGTTCCCTCTGCGTAACAATAGTGGTAATCGGAACAACGATTGGGAAGAAGGAGAACGAAGGCCTCGTCGGTACAGTTACTGAATAAATGTAGCCGCTTAACTGCTATTGCTTTCATTCAATCGACTCAGGAATACGCTCTTATTTTTTTGCTTGTGAAAGAAATACTTGATGGCTTTCTCAATTTGTTCAAATTCAAGTAAAAATCCATCATGCCCATAAGGCGACTCAATTGAAGTATGCTCAGCTCCTTTGATGTGTGTCGCTAAAAATTCCTGCTCCTTTACTGGGAATAGAATATCAGATTCAATGCTTATCACTAATGTATTTGCAGTAATCGTGTTTAGAACGTCGGCTACATCTCCTCTGTTCCTGCTAATGTCATGTGCGTCCATGGATTGGCTCAACACATAATAGCTGAAAGCATTGAACCGCCTGGCAAGTTTTTCACCCTGGTATCTCTGATACGAAGAGGCACCGTCCCAGCCATGTGCGAACGGGAACAATGGGTCACGTGGCTGGCTACTCAGGTAGGCATCATAATGGCGATAGGAAAGCAAGGCAGTAGATCGAGCTGCTTTCATTCCATCTAAGCCTGCAGCTGCATTTTTTTCTTTCCATGTTGCATCAGCTTCAATAGCCATTCTTTGAGCCGTGTTGAAAGCCACTCCCCAGGGAGAATGAAAGGCATTTGTAGCCAGGGGAAAGATGTAATCGAAAAGCTCGGGTTCCAGCACGGCCCACTCAAGCAATTGCTGACCACCCATAGAACCTCCTATTCCAATGTGAATTCTGTTAATCCCAAGAGCTTCCTTCAGGTGCTGATACGCCCTAACCATGTCACGTGTGGTGAAAAACGGAAAATCATGATACCATGGCTTGCCAGTTGTGCTATTAACCTCTAGTGGACCGATGCTGCCATAGCAGCTGCCTGGCATATTCACACAAACAATAAAGTAGCTGGCAGGGTCAAACAATTTTCCGTCTCCAACCAGGCCCGGCCACCATTCTGCTGCGTCACTATTAGCTGTTAACGCATGAAACACCCACACAACATTATCGAGAGTGCTGTTAAGCTCTCCGTATGTTGTATAAGCCAAATGGAACGATGGAAGTGTGATGCCATACTCCAACGTAAACGACTGGTTATATGTAAAAACCTGGCTGTTCAGAAAAAATAAAAAGCAGGAACCGGCATTCACCGGCCCCTGAAGAGTTATACTACCAATTCTTTCGAGAATACCGACGAAAAGGCTTGTTCAAAGTCGGCCTTGATGTCATCAATGTGTTCGATACCTACACTAATTCGGACAAGGTTTGGCTCCACACCAGCAGCTTTCCGTTCTTCATCGCTCAATTGCTCATGAGTGGTAGATGCGGGATGTATAGCTAGTGTTTTTGCATCGCCCACGTTGGCGAGGTGGCTTACAAGTTTCAAACCGTCAATAAACTTTTTGCCATTTTCAATGCCTCCTTTGATACCGAATTGCAGAACTCCGCCAAAACCATTCTTTAGATATTTTTTTGCGAGCTCATAATAAGGGCTGCTTTCAAGCCCTGGGTACCACACAAATTCAACCTGTGGATGTTCTTCAAGCCAATGGGCTAGTGCAAGTGCATTTTCCACATGTCGCTCCATACGCAGCGAAAGCGTTTCCAAGCCTTGCAGACTTAAGAAAGAATTGAATGGACTTTGAGAGGTGCCATAATCACGTAAGCCTTCTACACGAGCCCGAATAATAAAAGCAACATTGGGCATGCCCAAAGGATTGCCTTCTCCAAACACATCCCAAAACTTCAAGCCATGATAGCCTTCTGCCGGCTCTGTAAACTGCGGGAATTTTCCATTAGCCCAGTTGTAATTACCGCCGTCGATGATCATGCCACCAATGGAGGTGCCGTGTCCCCCAATCCATTTTGTTGTAGATTCCACTACCACGTTTGCACCCCACTCAATAGGCCTGAATAGGTAACCACCAGCACCGAATGTATTATCTACGATTAAGGGTAGATCGTATTCCCTGGCCAAAGCAGCAAACTTTTCAAAGTCAGGAATGTTCAACCGTGGATTTCCGATCGTTTCAAGAAAAATGGCTTTTGTGTTTTTATCGATATGCTTTACGAAGCTTTCCACGTCATCTCCATTTGCGAAACGAGCTTCTATTCCCAGCCGCTTAAAGGAAACCTTGAACTGGTTGTGAGTGCCACCGTAAAGAAAGCTTGTAGTGATGAAGTTGTCGCCTGCCTGCATAATATTCGTCAAGGCAAGAAATTGAGCTGCCTGGCCGGAAGCTGTTGCCAAAGCAGACACACCTCCCTCGAGTGCCGCCATCCGCTTTTCAAAAACATCCGTTGTAGGGTTCATGATGCGGGTGTAAATGTTTCCAAACTGCTTTAAGCCAAACAAATTTGCTGCATGTTCAGAGTTCTCAAAAGCATAAGATGTAGTTTGATAAATGGGTACTGCTCTTGAACGGGTTGCAGGATCAATTTCTTGACCAGCGTGCAACTGCAAGGTTTCGAAACGGAAGTTGTTGCTCATGGCTTAATTTTTTTGATGATGAAGTAGAAGTAAGTAGTAACGAAGGTCAGGATTAGGGCATCCTGCGTTCTCTACGGCTGTCGATCCGTTCGTTAATGGCGCAGGCTGTCTGCAAAAGTAGGAACTTAGCGACAAAGGGTTCGCTTTTTTGGAACGCCTAACGTTGCTCCGTATGTTTCCTTCTCGCGCAGTTATAATTTTTCTAGCTTAATATC
>DASQNW010000182.1:0-6267 GCA_035644775.1 Chitinophagaceae bacterium
CAGAGCCGCACTGGCACAGGTTAAAACCGCTCTTGCTTAGCTCTTCAAGCCAGATTAGCTGCCCTGCTCCGCCCGTATTCAGCAAAGACACCAGCAGCCCTTTTTACCAGTCGGTTAAAGAGGTATATTCTATAACAACCAATCTCACTGACGAACAAAAACAAATTGCTAAGTATTGGGACGATAACCCCTTCGTGATAGAGCATTCCGGACATATGATGGTGGGCAATAAAAAAATCACCCCGGTTGGTCATTGGATTGGAATCACATCTATAGCTTGTAGACAAAACAAAGCCAGCCCGATCAAATCGGCAGAAGCATATGCCCTTACTTCCATTGCTATGTTTGATGCGATCATTTCCTGCTGGAAGTCTAAATACGAATATCAACATATCCGCCCCGTTTCTGTAATTAACGAGTGGATCGATCCATATTGGCAGCCCTTCCTTCAAACACCTCCTTTTCCGGAGCACACAAGTGGGCATAGCGGCATATCGGCTTCAGCAGCTACCATTCTTACAGAATTGTTTGGCGACAACAATGCGTTTGAAGACACTGCAGACATGGAGTACATCGGAATGAAAAAGAGCTTCTCCTCCTTTCACCAGGCGGCGCAGGAAGCCTCAATCAGCCGGGTGTACGGAGGCATACATTTTAGAACAGGAGTTGATGCCGGCGCAGAGCAAGGCAGAAGAGTGGCAGAATACGTGAGTGAAAAATTGATGAATAGGCAATCGGCTGAAACGGTGCTTCAGTAAACTTAAGCAACAAGGACTACTTGGAAACCTGGAATTTTCCTGATTCTACAAGCTTGCCCGACCGATCGAACAGTTGATAGATGTAAACTCCGCGGTTGTAATCTGAGATATTGATAGTAGTTTTTTGCCCCAGATTTGTTGCCTCATATTGTTTCTTTCCTAAAAAGCTATAGAGCTGAATCGAGTAGCCTTGTTCAAAATTCTTCTGAAAATCAAAGGTGATAAACGAAGTAGCCGGATTGGGATAGAAACGCATTCGAGAGTTCGTCTCTGGAAATGGACTACGGCTTTGCGCTTCCGAAAAGCTGGCTGTCAATAGAATAACGGATAGTATAAGTAAAGTTTTCCTCAACGCTTCAAATCTGTTTTTAGTACGACCAAATTAATTTCTTTTTGTAAAAATGCAAAGCTTTTGCCATAAAAACCCATGAATTTGGCAAAAGATAACAATATAGGCTCTTCCAAGGCGTTCTTGATTGCTTTAAGCCAACTGTTGAAGGGAATTTTCCAGCCCTCAGAATACCCCGAAAAACTCTGGCATCAACAACAAAAGTTTCTCGCTTCCACATTCCTCTCGTTCTATATCCAAAACTTGTCATAGATATACGATAGATAGAAGCATTTTGATTGAATTCGCTTAACAAGTAAAAGTTAAGCTTGTGATCGCTTCAATTTTCGCCACCGATCTGCTCAGTTTAGGAATTGGAAACTCAAGCAGCATAGGTTGAAAACTTAAAGCACCGGCTAAAACTTTGGACAGAGCACCGCATTCACACTGGAGTTGTTGCGGTCAAGAAATCCCACATAAGAAACGCTTAGCTCAAAGCCTCCGCGTCCGTAGCTTGAAGTCTTAAGCTTAGAGATATTGATGTCGTAGCTCAACGAAAAAGAAAAGGGATTATAGTCTACCCGCACCACCGGGATAAAAGCATCGTTAAGCCGCAGGAAAGCACCCCCATGCAGAGTGTAGATCGGGTTCGCCAACTCTTCGCCAATTTTGATACCGTAAAGAGCACCTGCAACAGCTTCATTGAACTTACCCTGGATAGAATAATCTCCCTGGAGGGTAATATAGCTGGCAGGGGTCACGGAAAATTTTACCCCTGCTGAGCCTACCCACTTCGGATCAAGTTCAATGTTAGAGTTTCGGTAGAAGGAGTTCTTAGGCCTTGTGAAGTGATGATATGCAATACCTGCAAAAAGGTTGTTGTCGGGATTCTCGTTTAGCTGAGAATTGAAGCTCATTCCTACACTCCCGTCAAAATAGGTATACTGAGGCGTTGGAATGTTTTCGCCAAGACCCTGCCCATCGTATTGACTGTTGGTAGTCATTTTTGCTATATCAAGTCGACGTTGAACGGGACCGCCCATAAAACCAAGCGAAAGGTACCTGTTGGTGTTCTTGCTTAAAGATTTATGAAAGTTCAGCGCAGGCAGAATGTGCGACGACACCCAGGAAACGCTACCTGCTCTGTCATAAAGCATCTGGACACCCATTGTTAAAAAATCATCGTTCTTGCCAACAGGGAGCTTGTATTCACCATTGAGTGAAGCTGTTTTATACGCTGTAGTGACACTATTCCACTGGTCGCGGTATACTGCCTGTACACGCACATCGCCAGTAAAGATGCCCGCAAGTGAAGGATTGCGCAGCAAGGGCGCCTCAAAAAATTGTGAGAAATGAATGTCCTGGCTGCTTGCTGTATAAGCGCACAAAGCAATTATGCTGCTGCTAACTACTCTACTAAACACATGTAAACATCTACTTCTCATAGCTGTTATTGAATCAATGCAACGTTTCCTTCAAAGCGAATTATTTCACTATTATCACAAAACACTTCCACCTGGTAAATATATACATCCGGATGCGGCCGGTTGCCCATGAATGTACCGTTCCAACCAGCGCTGGCATCATTCACAGGGAAATCTCTTTTTTCAAAAACAATCTGCCCCCAACGATTGAAGATTCTAAGACTTTTCACCCTTTCCAGGCCTTTGCCACGCACATAAAAGACATCATTACTGCCATCGCCGTTAGGAGAAAATGTATTGGGCACAAACACGTTTGAATTTTTGCAGAGTACTACCACCTGCACGTCGCTGGTGGCTTTGCAATTGTTAGTGTCAATAGCAGATACGGTGTACAGCGTGTTGAACTTAGGACTCGCAACCGGTTGCGGACAGTTGGAGCAACTAAGGGTTGTTGCCGGCTGCCATGTATAGCTATTGACCCCGGAGGAGTAGGTAGCGGGGATGGTAATTGGAAAACCAGGCTGCATTGTCATTACTGAGGGCACCGTGATCACTGGCAAAGCATGCACGAGTATATTCTGGGAAGCAGTGTCCGCGCAGCCACTGCTGTTTACGGCATACGCCGTGATCGTATAATTACCTGCGGTTGCATACTGTTGATCTGCTGGGTATTGGGTTGAGGCTCTGTTGCCGTTTGGAAATTGCCACAACCATTGTATAGCAGATGTATCGGAGCGCTCGAAAACTCCTGCATGCCGCATACGATCGTTGGCGCAAATCTCTGCATCACTGCTGATACTGATAAGAGGGCTTTGTACTACTTTAAGGTTCGTGGTCGCCGTATCCAAACAACCATAGGCGGTAGTCACAGACAACATCAACTGGTAATTGCCTGGATTTCCATAGAGGTGACTTGTGTCTTTCTGATTGGTGGAAATATTTCCGTCGCCATAGTTCCATTTATAACTAATAGACTGGTCGTGAAACTTGGTAGAGTCATTGATTTGTAACAGCCCTGTGTCACAAAACAATCTCTGATTAACGCCAAACTTTGCTTCTGCTCCATAGATGTTTATAACCTGCGGACCTATTAGCGATATTTTGCAAACTCCTGATGGCTCGGTCATAATGATGCGAGGAGTGAAAGAGCCAAAATCATTGTATACATGCTCGATGGTGTTGCTGCTGGTATCAATTACGTTGCCGTCACCAAAGTCCCAGGTAAACCTCGCCTCCATATCTTCGAAAGCTTCAAAACTTATTCTTACGGGTCGGCAACCTTCGAGGCTAGGTCCATAGGTAAACCGTGCATCTCCGGGATTAAACACATTCAATTCTTTCGTTGCAGTGTCTTTGCAGCCTCCGGGGCTGGTAACGATGAGGCGGATGTTATATGTGCCCGTGGCTGTATAATAGATGTTGGGATTCTCCTGTCTGCTAGTAGCTATTCCAAGATCCCAAAACTTTTCCGTATAGTATGTTGATGTATTCTGAAACTTGGCCTGAAAAGGCGTACAAAAAGTTGTGAGATTATTTTCTTCAAAAGATGCTTGCGGATTGCCAACTTTTAAGAATGAATTGCGCGTTAAAGAATCTGCACAGCCCGTCGCATCCGACACTTTTAGCTTGATAGTGTAAACTCCGGTGTCACTGAAGGCATAAACAGGCGATCTGTCTGCCGAAGTGTGTACATCACCAAGTTGCCAGCTGCTTATGAAATTGGTGCCGGTGCTTTTGTTGGCAAATTGAACCGGCGAGCCAGGGCATGTTTGCTGAACGGCTTCCCACATTGCCTTCAATCCTGAGGCGATAACGAAGGCGGGTTTGCGGATACTGTCACTACATCCATAGGAGTCTTTCACTTCCAGTGATACATCAAAAACTCCTGCTGTATCATATTTATGTTGAAAGGGTGGAGATGTAAGGTTTGCCGTTGAATTATCACCGAAATTCCATTTCCAGCTTGCAATTGGATGCTGACCGTCAGTTGTGGTTCTGTCAGTAAAAGATGTTGTCATGCCCTTGCATCCGTTGTTGTTTGTACTTTCAAAATCAGCTGTCGGTCCATTTACCCGGATAAACATATTCTTAGTGCGTGATGCTTCGCATCCAAAGCTATCTACCACAGTAACCCTTACATCAAAATTGCCTGTTTGCTGAAAGGTGTGCGGAGTAGTGGGTCCACTAGTCGTGATAGAATTGCCGTCACCAAAATCCCAAATACTTGTAGCCACGAAAACACCGCTGGTTGCCTGGAACGTGGTGTTGAAAGGTTTACAACCCACAACAGACGAAGCTATAATATCGGGTGACTGATCTGCCGCACGAACAGAATCTGTGTAGGTGAAACTACAGTTGCCGTTAGTTACTTTAAGTGATACGCGCCATGCTCCAAAAGCAGTGGGGTAAGTATGGGGTGCCGGATCGCGGCCAGTAAAAACGGCGCTGCCGTCGCCGAAGTTCCACTCCCATGTTGTAGGGAGCAGAGGGTCGTATACCGACACATTGGTGAAGCTAATCTCATTTCGTTTTGAGCAGTTTGGCCTATACGTGAACCGGCCGAAGGGCGGCCTCACATGTACCACCTCTTCTTTCATCAGCGGATCGCTAGGGCAACCATTATTAAAAACCACCAGCTCCGTATTAATATTGCCGGTGTCCCTAAATTGATGCAAAGGATGCCTTTCGGCAGATGTGGAACCATCGCTAAATGTCCAAAGCCACTCCGTGATTTCATCAGCCGGAGTTGAACGATCTGTGAACTGCACTCTTTCCGAAGCACAGATGTCCGACTGGGCCACTGTAAAATCGGCTACAGGTTTGGTTCCAACGCGTACTGCTGCTTGTTGGGTGTACGTTTCTGTGCAACCAGTAGCGGTAGTAATAGTGAGTGTTACGTCATAGGTACCCCGCTGAGTATAGGTATGCTGAGGATTGGTCACGGTAGATGTGGTGCCATCGCCAAAACTCCACTGATACGATGACACAGCATCTACACTGTTTATTGAAGCATTAAAGCTGGCCTGGTATGGAATACACCCTCGGACTGGAAAGCCAGGGAATGCAACTACTGGTCTTTGTATACGAATAAAATCTGGCCGGGTCAGCGTATCGCTACAGCCGTCGCTATTAACAGCGATCAATGAAACAGAATAGTTACCTGGCTGTGTATAAATATGGCTGGGAGCCGAGGCTGTAGATGTTCCTCCATCACCAAACAGCCATTGATAATTTGCTGCATTTGAACTGTTGGTGAAATTTACTGTTAGTGGAGCCTGGCACCGAACGGTATCGGGCGATGTAAAGCTGGCAATTGGCTTGCCAAGAACATTGATGCTTTTGATTGCAGAATCGACACAAGTGCCATAATCATTCACTAGTTTAATCTGGTAGTTGCCTGCTGTTGCGAATATCTTTTTTGCATTTAGCTCGCCCGATGTACTTCCATCAGGGAAAACCCATAAAGATGAAATAGGCTGCGGAGTAGAGGTATTCGTAAATTCAGTAACACCCCCCTGGCACACCCGCGATGTTGTAAAATCTGTCTTATAACCCCCCACGTTAATTTGTTTGCGCACAGTATCTCCGCAACTAAGGTTGCTCCTGGTAATTAAAGTGACAGTAAACTGACCGCTCGACGTGTAATTGTGTGTTGGGTTCACTTCGGTAGATACACCGCCATCCCCAAAATTCCACTGGTATGATAGAGTTCCAGGGCCTGCGGTGTAGTTATCAAAGGTTACGGTGATTGGTACGC
>DASQNW010000183.1:0-2280 GCA_035644775.1 Chitinophagaceae bacterium
ATAATCTTTCAGTCTTTGGTTTAGCACCCCCGACGTGTTGCTATTCAACTTCATTTCAAATGCGTAAGCCCTGTCTTTGATGTAGCTATAAGGACCGACGGAAAAACGTTGATTTATTGAAAGTAAATCACGCGCCACGAAAGATGAAAACGTGGGATTTAAAAGATCGTCTGATATATTATCCAGATACCGTTCGTTCTGCAGGTTTATCTCTTTGCCATGTACTCTTTGCCGGTGTAATTCTCTGAAATAGCTGGCGCCAATCATCCCTCCTGAAGCACCTGTAATTAGAAAGGTTTTCTTCATCAGGTCTCCTCCTGTCACGCTATCCAAGCGCTGCAGCACGTTCATGGTAAAAGCTGCACTTCTGTTACCGCCCCCGCTCGTCGTCAACACCAACATCAGCGGCTTTTCCTCTCCTTGTTTGGCTTTCCACCTGTTTAAAATGCCAATCATATTTTCCTTATCGGCCGCCACGTTCTCAGGGTTACACAATGCGCTTATTGACGCCCGGTTGTATTCTGGCCAGTCGGCTTTCTCAGTATACTTAAGACCATATGCTTTATTCCTGGGGTCTATCCACTCTTTTCGATACATAAAATTTAAAACCAGGAACAGCAACACCATAAAGGGCACACTCCAGCTTTGAAGAAAATAAGCAAATGCACCCGACACACCGATTAAGATGCCAAAGAACAAAGTCATACTCGCGGCGGCTGGTATTTGAAAGAATTTATATTCCAGAAAAAAGCCTGTTAACATCAGGAAAATAATTGCAAACAGAATGGACACCACTGCAGCAAAATGATGTCGTTTGAAAATATTCTCCATCAGCTCGGCTGAGTAATGCGATACATCACGGCAACGTCGGAAAGAAAAGAAGGAGTCCAAGAAGTACTCTGATCTGATCAGCGATTTGCCGTTTGCGTGCGGACCCGGCTGCCATTGATAAATGTAGTGGCGGGCATTATTGAACAAGGGCTGAAGCTTACGGAGAATAGTTTTGTCTGCCCTGAAGAAATAAAAGAAAGAAACCGCAAGTATTAAGATTAGTCCTGCCAGAAAGCCCAGTGATAAAAAAATGATTTCAATGTTAGGGATCAGTTCTTTGTAGTGCGAAAACTGGTATGCTTTAACCAAGTAAAAAATCAAAAAACAGATTGGGATAACGCTATTGTTGATGCAGTATTTGACGAAGGGGTATTGTGTTGCCGCCAAGAAAGTAAAGTGCCGGCTGAACAAAATGAACGTAGTAATGTTCCAGCACATAATGAAAATACCAATTGACATTCCCATTATTGCCGCACTGATGGAGTTAACGTTATCGAGATATTCAGGTGCGAGGAAGAGTGCGTCTGCGCCAAAAATTTTCATGAATGAACCTGCCACCGCAGAAAACAGTACGAACCAAAAAACAAGAAGTATCTGGTATTTCCTAAAATGCAGGAACACCAGCTGCAGGGGTAACGAATAGAAGATTCCTCTCAGGTAGGCCATCACATAGGAAATTGATACTCTCTCGTAAAGTACTACTTAAATGCCTGCATGTCAACCCGAGAACTGTATTTTGAGCTTTCTCTAGAGGTTAAAAGATAAAGTACCAGCGCTAGTGAAAGCAAAAGAAAGATGGCTGTAAGTTGGTGTAGTTGTGCCATCCACTCAAACGCATCCCAATCATGAGGAGCTATTTTCAGGCTGTTTAAGACGGTGAGTATCCCAAGTACCAGTTGCACTATGATAAAAACTAAAGGAAGGAGCCGAACAGATGTAAACGAGCGTGAGGATTTGATCTTTGATGCCTTTAGCGTCCAGAATATAATCAACACTACAAGAAGGTAGGCGAGCACCCGGTGAACAAAGTGTATCACTATGGGATTGTCGACCAGGCTCAATAACCCCTCCGGTCTGTTGAAAACATAGGCAGGGATGAATTCACCATTGATCTCCGGCCAGGTAGGAGCCGCAGGCGCTGCCTTATGGCCCGCCATCAAAGCGCCATAAACAAATTGAATCAAAAGCAACCCAATGATCCACCAGGTGAATTTTCTCAACGCTGGATGATGCGTTTTCTGATCTTCAGGCACAATCAGCTTCAAGGCAAACCAAAACGTATAAAACAGCAAGACAAGTGCAAACACAAAGTGCAGGGCCAGCCGTGTAGGCCTTACGTAAACAGCATCACCTGTTAAACCACTGGCCACCATAATCCATCCCACCGCGCCTTGCAAGGCACCTAGCAAAAACAAAATGATCAGCGGCCGAATCATTTCGGCGCGAAAG
>DASQNW010000184.1:0-8896 GCA_035644775.1 Chitinophagaceae bacterium
TATAACTGTTACTATGTCGGCTGTAAAACGCTTATTGCTTCTCGTTCTCTGTCTTACGTGTTTTGCTAACATTTTTGCACAGAGCATCAGGTCCATCATTCACAGCGATGGCAGTTTTGATATTGTGGGCTCCTCCATAAAAATTACCAATGCTTACCCTGCGCTCGATAACAAATCTTTAAAACCCCTGAACGTCAAAATAACAGACAAGGGTAACCTGAAAACCATTAAATATACTTTGAGGGAAGGGGCGGTGGAACTGAGGTTTTCCAATGAAGGGAAGGCACTGACCATTGATACAAAAGTGACGGGGCAAAACATCATCCCTGAAATGATTGCCATCTTTCGTGACGCAGAAGTTTCAGGAGCAGGCAAGGTCTATAAAACATCAGCCCAGATAATGGGAGAGGGTGGTATCAAGGCCTGGCCAGATAACAAAACAGGCAACCTTCGCTGCGCTGGCGTCACAGGGCTCATTGCAGACTCTGGTTATACAATGACCATCTCTACCCGTGATTATAGAAAATACAATGCTTATACCAGTGCCTACACAGATAAACAAGGTAAAAGAATGGTTGAAGTTTTCGTGAACACAGAGAAAGTGTCAACTGCAAATATTCCAACTATCTATTTCACAGAAAATATTTCTGCATTTGAGGCGATGAAAATCGAAGCAGCCGAAGTTGCAAAAGCGATGGGTGCCAGGAATGAAAAGCCTCAATCTTACCATTGGTGCTCCTGGTATTATGCATATTACTATCTCACCGATAAAATGCTTTCTGAGTTTGTAACAGGAGTAAAAAAAATGACACCACCCGTTAATATTCAAACGGTTCAAATTGATGCTGGGTATCATCCTCACGTAGGTGACTGGCTGGAGCCAAGTGAAAAATTTCCCACCGGCATTGAAGCATCTGTAAGGGAGATCTTAGCTAATGGATACAAAGCAGGTATCTGGATCGGACCGTATATGGTTGGGAACAGAAGCAAGCTGTACCTGGAGCACCCGGATTGGATACTCCGATACAAAAATGGTAAGCCGGTAATTGAAATGTCGTTCTATGGCGAGAACCGGCTATGGGGTGCGATGGACGAAGAAATATACTCTCTTGATACAAGCAACCCTGAAGTAATGGCCTACCTGCGAAAAGTGTTTCGCGAGTTTAAGAAAATGGGTATTAGCTTTTATAAGACGGATTTTATGCTGTACGGATCTAAAAATTCCAACAATGTCATAAGGTTTAGTCCGGGCAAGACCTCCCTCGAATACCAACGGGACCTTTTTGATATGATCCGGCAGGAAATAGGTGAGGAATCTTTTTGGTTAGGTTGCATTGCTCCCTTTGAACCTATGATAGGCTATGTAGATGCAATGCGTATTGGTAGTGACATGTATCCAAGTTGGGCTGGAAGCGCCAATATGTTCGAGGAGTCGAAAGGTGCGCAGCATATAAACAATATCTGGTGGCAAAACGATCCGGATGTGATGATTATCCGTGAAAAGTATAGCGAATTAAATGAAGCAGAAACGAGGTCTCTTGCACTTTGGATGGGCATGTTAGGCGGTGTGATCAACACATCGGAAGTATTTTATGATATACCAGAACGGAGAACAGAGCTATTCAGGTTTCTTGAGCCGGGAAAAACAAAGTTTCGTACATCATTTCCGTTTATTAACAGCGCCGAAACATTGGAGGTGTTGGTTCGCCAATATTCCAACAAATCATGGGCTGCGCTTTTTATCAATAGAAAAGATGAGCAGGCATCGGGTACATTCTCCGTAAAAAGTCTTACTGGTATAACGAACGCATATGTTTATGACTGGGATGAAACGAAAGCAGCAGCTTTGGGTGTAAAAAATGAGTTGAACATTACCTTAAACCCTCATGAAAGCAGGTTAATTTATTTTTCTGTTGAAGACAAGTCACCCGCAGGAATTACTCTGGGCGGGAAGCAGAAGTAGCAATTTCAATGAATGCCGTTGATGTGTTTTTTGTACGACAGGCCGGCTGTTATGTTAACAGGCATAATCTTTTTCAAGGAGCGGCTTTGAAGTACTACTCCCCTCCTATCTTTTTAGCTGCAAGACAGCGGGCGAATAAATTTTTCGTCATCTGCTGCACTCGTGTATCGGGTTTCGAAAAATCGATGACTTTGTAATTATCGGGCCCCTGGTTATTTACGGGGTGTTGATAGCCAGGCGGTGCAGCAAGGAGCATGCTCCACCAGCAGGTGCCGGCATTAAATACAAAATTTCCTTTTGCTGTTTCATACACCGTGGCTGCATGGTCTGGCGCATTTTGATCTCTGAATTTGTTAGGTTCAATTGTATTCTGAGCCACCACGATTATGTTTTGGTTTTTTCCTAAAGGCAGTCCATGATATTCCCACCCCACGAAGTTTGCGATGGAATCATTTTGTTTCATGCCTGTATTTTCAAACAGCCAGTGATCCGGCGCTTTGCATACAAAGCTGGTATAGCCAACACCATACGAGGATGAGCCCATCAGCTCCTGCTCATTGGCAAACAATCGCTCGCCCGGCACACGGCCTGTTACACGGTTGGGCCGCCCGTCCGTTGCCGGTTCCAGGTAAATTTTACCATTAAGAGAATTACCTGAAAGGAATAGCAGGTTTACGCCTGCATCCCGTGCAGCCATTGCATTATTGTACATGGCATCAGTCCAGTATTCATCGTGCCCGATAGAAAGAAATCCTTTTGTGCGGAGGAGGGTAGCCGCGTCGGCATGAGTATCAACATTGGAAATATAGCTAACATCATATCCTTCTTTTTCCATCCAGAAAGCCAACGGAAATTCCCACAGCAGAAATTCGCCACCGCCATTGCTCAATGGGTTGAAATCAGAAGGCAATCCATTCACATATAATCCATAGGGCCTGTCAAAACTTATGCGGGCACCGTTTGTGTTCACCCAGGGTTTCTGGCCTTCGTCGTACATACTGTGCCACTGTGGCCAGCGGTTGTAAGCCTGCCATGTAAGATCGGAGCATTGAAACAGAAAATCGGCTTTGCGGCTATCTTTTACAATGAAAACGACATAGGCCTGGCTGTTATCATTTTTGGCGGTAAGCTTGCCCATGTACACGCCGCTTAGCCAGTCCGGCGGAATGGTCAACGTTACAGCCGTATCCCATTTGCATTCTAAGAAATTGGTTTTTTTATCTGCTGTGGGCACTGGCTGTGATTGGCCTTTCAGGTTGCTGAACGATTTCATCAATCGTCCACCTTTGCCGCCATAATACCCCATGCGATAAATGTCAAGCGTATAATCTGACTGCGGATCGGTGCTTACAAAAATGCTTAACTGCTCGCCAGCTTTGATGCTGGTATGTGAGCAATAGCCTTCTACCTGCTTGCGCCTGCAAAACTCATGATCGGGATAACTGCAGGTGTCGAACGGAACTTTTATCAGCCACTCACTTGTTCCTTCTTTTTTGTTTTCTTCAACAATCAGGTTTGAAGCGGAAGAAGGCGGAGTGGCGTTGGAACAGCCCATAAACCATAAGGCAAAAACGACAGGGCTACAATAAAAGAGCAACGCAGTGTACTTAGAAAGTTTCATTTTAAAAGTTGGTAAGTGAAATGTACAACCTTGTTATGGATTGATATCAGCTAACTTAGATCCCGTGCATTGATAACGTGCCTATTCACGTAGTACTCTCTCCCTCTGTCATCCCGGCGCAGGAGGGATCTCACCCTACCTTCTTAACAGCTATACTTCCAGTCGGACTCTCACCATAGTCGCCTTCTCGCCATGTAGCGTCCAACTCCTATTCTTCTATGCAAGATGCCTCCTTCGTCGGCATGACAAACACAAAAATGAAAAAATGATGAATACATTTACTCTTAAGCAACGGGATAAAACAACTCTAATGTCTTTACATTTATCACCACTTTGACAGCAGTAAACCTTACAAATACATGTTATTGAGAAAGACTTCTTCATTTATTCTGTTGGTAAGCCTTCAGTTCTTTGCTCCTTATACGGCATCTGCCCAATTGCGGATTGTGTGCATTGGCAACTCCATTACGCAGGGTAAAACTGGATTGAAAAAGGACAGCAGTTATGAATACAGCTATCGCCCATGGCTGTGGGAAAAGTTGATCAGCACCGGATTTAAGGTAGATATGGTTGGCTTTCATCCATACTTTTTCGATGAAAGGGAAGGTCAGCTAAGCATGAATTTCAAAGCAAACGGTGTTTCATTCGACCGGGACTGTGAGGCGTATTATGGCATTACCAGTGCTGCCTTTGTCAACGGCAGCGAATCGAAAGGATGGACTGGTGCACCTCTACCAAAATTCGCTGATCGAATCAACAGTGAAAAGAAGGGGTACACGCCTGACATTGCGCTTATTCACATGGGCACAAACGATAAGGACAGCACAACGGAGCAGGTTGCCGCCACCCGCAAAAACATCGGGGAAATCATCCGGGTGCTTCGTAATAAAAATCCTGCTGTTGTGGTGATTGTTGCCAAACTCATAACAGGATGGAAGAAAATAAATGGGCAGATCGATGCTCTTTGCAGGGATTGGAATACTAAGCAATCGCCGGTAGTTGCGGTGGATATGGCCACTGGTTTCATTAACGACCCGAAAGTTGAAGGCACAATGACTTACGATCACGTGCACCCGAATAAGGCGGGGCAGCTTTTTATGATGGAAAGGTGGTATAATGCCATTGTACAAAACCTTAAAGACGCTGTGCCCCCATCAATGCAGGGAAAACTCGTTGTAGCGCATCAGTCGCGCAACAGGGTTACGGTTTCCTGGCGAGCCGCTAATGACAATTACGGCATCAAGGCATATGAAGTCCTGGTTAACGGGAAATTAGCAGACACTACAAGCCCGAACATTCAGAATTATACGTTTCAAGGACTTCAGCCAGGGCGCCAATACAAAATCTTAGTGAGGGCAAAAGACTGGAGAGGGAATAGATCAAACGGAATCGTTGCTACGGCTACAATAAAAAAATAGCCGATTGACTTTTCACTTCATGCGATTTCTGTTCGATAAACAACGTCGATGCGTAAATGCATTGTACCCTGGGCAATACGAAAGCCGCTAGTGTAAGCCATACCTATGAACGGATAAATCAGCGATCGATGAAAACTCATGACGCGTGGCGGCACATTAGAAAAGCAGTGATTCTGATTGCCTATCTTGTATCCTCGAAAACAGTTTCACCAACCGTCTTGATTTAATCTGTGGTGTGAAGAACACTAACACGATATCAGCTGATGTTGTGATCAAGTCAGACCAGGTAATTAAAATAAATTTATGAGGAAGATAATTTCATTAGCACTTTTTATTGGGTTATCCACTTTTGCCATAGCACAGGAAAAACTTCAATACCACATAATAAAAAAAGATAAGGAGGGTAAGATAATACCCTGGTACAATCGGGATCCAGGTATTTCGTATGATCATGTCATGCACCTTGTCTGGAATTTTTGGGATACGATGCGTTTTGATATGAATGGCATTCCATATTATATGAACCACCAGGTGTGGCGCCCGGCAGTAAACGATCCAAGAGGTTTGGGCGGCGACCAATTTGCGATGGCCCTTTCGTCCTGGCGCTTATATTATCAGTATACCGGCAATGAACGGGTAAAGCAAAACATGAAGTTTATCGCGGAGTATTACCTTACACACAGCCTTTCGGATTCAAACGCAAAATGGCCTCATATTCCTTATCCATACAACACTTTTGTTTATTCGGGGGTGTACGATGGCGATATGATTATTGGTAAGCATTATACCCAGCCAGATAAAGCGGGTTCATTTGCCATTGAGCTGGTAAATATGTATAAGCTTTTAAGAAACGAACGCTATCCTAACGAATCTTATAAGTCTTACCTGGATGCAGCGGTAAACATTGCAAATACATTGGCAAGACACATTCAACCTGGTGACAGCCTGAATTCACCAATGCCGTTTAAAGTAAACGCGGTAACCGGTGAAGTCGGCATGCTGAAGCGGCACGACCAGCGTGAAAAAGACGATCAGTTAAGTAGCTATACTACCAACTGGTCAGGCACAATGGAACTTTTTTTAGAATTGCAAAAGCTTAATGCAGGTAATGTTTCAGCGTATAAAAAAGGGTTTGATGTTCTGCTGCAGTGGATGAAAAAATATCCATTGAAGAATAACCGATGGGGACCTTTCTTTGAAGACATTGTCGGCTGGAGCGATACGCAGATCAATGCCATCACCTTTGCGCAGTTTATGATGAACAACCGGGAATATTTTCCGGAATGGCGTACGGAAGTTCAAAGAATTTTCACCTGGGTGAATCAAAACCTGGGTAACGACAGCTGGAAGAAGTACGGTGTAATAACCATTAATGAACAAACAGCTTATCGTGTGCCGGGCAATAGCCATACATCAAGGCAGGCATCTGCAGAATTGCAATACATGTTGCTGACCAACGATTACGCAAAAGCCGATGGTGCCGTGCGCCAGTTGAACTGGGCTACCTACATGGTAGATGTGGATGGAAAAAACCGATACATGCAGGATGAAAACTGGCTTACGGATGGCTATGGTGATTATGTGCGACATTACTTAAGAGCAATGGCTGCTATGCCGGAACTGGCACCTGCCAACAAGGACCACCTATTATCTACAACTTCTGTAGTACAGCATATATTTTATCAGGGGCAAATGGGGAAATACTATTACCCTATGGCAAAGGATACACAAAGCATACAGCTGCATTACACAGTATATGATAGTGCCGGAACGGAATTGGTAAGGCTTCTTAAAAAACCCTCGGGTGTTTTATTTGATGAAAGACGGGCTGTTGAAAACAAAGAAGGAGAAGGTTATACGTGGAAAGCTTTTGCTAAAGGAGGCCTACTAACAGTAAGAAGAAGCAAAGCGAAGAACGTTGTTATTCTAAAATAGAAAATGCTGGTTTCTAATTTCACCTGCGGCATAAAAAACAGCAGCACCTTTCGATAGACTTGGTACCGTTACCTCGCTGCAGGCAAATCTGTGTTGATGGTGATGACCTTAAGAGGATTGAATTTTATCCTATTCCGTCTGGGCCCATTAACCACAGATAAATCATTGCACGACTATGTACTTTCGGGGCATAATACCAGGAGCTGATTCATCTCCGAATGTGCTCTTGGATTTAGATAGAAAGATTTTATTGTAAATAATTAAACTAACAAAATGCAGCAAGTCTTTTACCGGTTTCGTTGTGGCTTACCTTTTTTAAATGTGCTATGCTTTTTTGTTTTTCTATCTGCAGGTTGTTCTTCGCAAAAGAAAATGTCAAAAGCAGAAAGAGATCATTTTTATGTCTCCGGTCGTTTTTTATACTCACCTCAGGGCGAGAAAGTAGTATTGCGTGGCGTGAACAATATGAACGTAGTGACCGACAGAACAGGAGCCAAAGTATTTCCTGAAATAACAAAAACCGGAGCTAACGTAGTACGCATTATGTGGATGTTGATGGGAGGCGGAGGAGACAAACTTGACATAGTGATAGGCAATTGCATTGCCCACAAGATGATCCCTATTATAGAGCTGCACGATGCAACGGGCAAGTGGAATAACCTGGATACTGTTGTCGATTACTGGGTTCGTCCTGATGTTGTTGCCATCCTCAAAAAATATCAAAAATATCTGCTGCTTAATATTGCTAATGAAGCGGGGAATGCAGAAGTAACCATGGAAGAATTCAGGCTGAAGTACACTTCAATTGTTCAGAAGCTGCGGGCTGCAGGCATACATATCCCGATTATGATTGATGCAGCCAATTGGGGAAGAAATGAAGAATATCTTCTAACCAACGGTCCGGCTTTACTCAAGGAAGACCCTGATCATAACCTGATATTCTCCTGGCATGTTTGGGATTCAGGAATCAAGGAAACACGAATACAATCTGCCATTGATCGTTCTATTCAACTCAACATCCCCTTCATTATTGGGGAGTTTGCACCCATGGAAGTGAAATGCAAATGCTGTATTCCCTATAAATATATTTTAGAGTATTGTCAGCAAAAAGAAATTGGGTGGATGGCATGGTCATGGGGGCCCGGCAATAGCGACTGCGCCGCTATGGATATGACGAAAACGATGGCGTTTGAAACGCTGTATGACTGGGGGTTGGAAGTTGCCGTTACAGATAGCAACAGCATTAAGAATACCTCCAAAAGGCCCGCTATGTTTCGTTAATACAATGATGATGAAGCGGCAGTTTTGTTGTTTTCTTTCTAGTGCGGTTGCGTGATGATGTAAAGGGTCATTTTGGACTCCATATACCTAATTGTTAATGCCAAACATAAAATAGCTTAGCATTGGCTCGCGAAGCCTGGAACATATTCACTATCAACAACTGGATCTCATGAACAATTCAGACAAACAGCCCCAATTATCCACCCGCCGTTCCATGATAACAAATGGCGCCGCTCTTCTAGGAACATGCCTTCTTGCAGGTGCTTTGACACCGGCAAAGGCGCAAACAGCCCTCATAACCAGCACGACACCTATTGATGTGAGAAAATTCGGAGCTTCCGGCAAACGTACGGATAACGCCACGAAGGCATTTAGAGATGCTCTTGAAGCAGCAGCTACCCGCGGAGGCGGCGTTGTGAATGTGCCACCGGGTGAATATACAGTGGGAACCATACAGTTGAAGGATAATGTTACCCTGAACATTGAAGCAGGTGCAACCTTGTTTTTAAGCCAGTTAAAAGAAGATTATATAGAAGGTATCCGCACAATGATCTATGCTGAAAATGCGCAGAACATTGCCGTAACAGGCAGGGGCAAACTGGATGGGCTGGCGCAATATGATTATGCAGAAATGCGTGGCTTGGATGTAGAAATAACCAAAGAGATTGAGCTGGCAAA